>NZ_JBBBQR010000016.1:0-106891 GCF_037136835.1 Pectobacterium sp. 1950-15
CTAGACGGGCTGTCGCTTAAGCAGGCTGACAATAAACAGCAACGAGGCGCACAGCACCACTGACGGCCCAGCTGGCGTGTTGTATCCGGCTGAGAAGGCCAGGCCGCCCGTCACGGCAATCATGCCAACAATAATCGCGATACTCGCCATTTGTTCCGGCGTCCGCGCGAAGCGTCTGGCGCTGGCGGCGGGGATAATCAGCAGTGAGGTAATGATCAGCGCACCAACAAATTTCATGGCAATACCGATCGTTAATGCGGTGGTCAGCATCAGGAGCAGCTTGGTACGCTGTAACTTCACGCCGTCAACGTGCGCCAGCTCCGGGCTAATCGTCATCGAAAGCAGGGCGCGCCATTGCCAGCGCATAATGGCAACAACGACGATCACACCAGAACCGATGACCCACAGATCCTCTGTCGTGACGGAGAGTAAATCGCCAAACAGGTAAGCCATCAAATCCACGCGCACGTTATTCATCAGGCTAACCACAACCAATCCAAGTGACAGGGCGCTGTGTGCCATGATGCCGAGTAACGTATCGACGGCCAGATAGGGACGTCGCTCCAGCCAGACCAGCCCCAGTGCCAGAATAAGCGTCACGGCGATGACGGCAGCAAATAGGTTGATGTTCAGCAGCAGGCCGAAGGCGACGCCGAGTAAAGAAGCGTGTGCCAGCGTATCGCCGAAGTAAGACATCCGCCGCCAGACGACGAAAGAACCGAGCGGACCTGCCGCAATAGCTAACAATATCCCCGCCAGCCAACCGGGAAACAGCAGTTCGATCATGCGTCGTTTCCACCTTGTCTTTTCAGAATAATGCGTCCTTGTAGATCGTGACGATGATTGTGATGGTGGCGATAAATCGCCAATTGCTCCGCGCCGCGGTGGCCGAACATCGCTAAAAATTCGGGATGAAGGGAAACGACTTCAGGCGTACCGGAGCAGCAAACATGTTGATTAAGGCACAGGACTTCATCAGTTTTCGCCATCACCAAATGCAGATCGTGCGAGACCATTAACACGCCGCAGTGGAATTCCTGCCGCAGTTGGTTAATGAGATCGTACAGAGCAAGTTGCCCATTGACGTCGACACCCTGCGTTGGTTCATCCAGAACCAAGAGCTGAGGCTGGTTGAGCAGCGCGCGTGCTAACAGTACGCGCTGGGTTTCGCCGCCGGAGAGTTTCTGCATCGGTTGTTCCAGCAGGTGTGCCGCCTGAACGCGCTTAAGCGCAGGTAAAATATCCTGCTTTTTCACACCGGGACGCAACTGCATAAAGCGGCTGACGGTCAACGGCAGCGTGGTGTCCAGATGCAACTTCTGTGGAACGTAGCCGATACGCAGCGCAGGATCGCGGACCAGCGAGCCGGAAGTAGGGGAAAGTAGCCCCAGCACTACGCGCACCAGCGTTGATTTCCCTGCGCCATTCGGCCCCAGCAGCGTCAGAATTCGACCTGCCTGCAAGGTAAGAGAAATATCTGACAAGACCTTTCGGCTGCCAAATGTAACTGAAATATTATTGAGTGATACCAATGTGGACATATAATTCGGTTTGCACAACCCATGTAACGTTATATTATAACAAGCAATACGATAAAAATCGATGGGATCGACTTTCATGCCGCTATGTATTCAACAAAAAAAATGTATTCAGCAGAAAAAATGGTTAAAAAGTGTGTTCGTTGCCAGCGCGCTACTCGCGAGCGGGATGTCAATCAGCGCGGCATCTGCTGCGGTCATTACTTCAATTCGTCCGCTAGGATTCATTGCGTCGGCGATTGCCGATGGCGTAACGCCAACGGAGGTTTTGTTACCGGATGGCGCATCGCCCCACGATTATGCCTTGCGCCCGTCTGATGTCCAGCGTTTACAGTCCGCCGATCTGGTGATTTGGGTTGGGCCGGAAATGGAAGCTTTCCTCGGGAAGCCGTTAGCAAAAATTTCACCTGCGAAGCAGATTGCGCTTTCCGCACTGCCAGCCATTAAATCTGAGCTGGAAAAAGACGCTGGGCACGATCATGAGAGTGGACATGAACCCGCGCAGGATGACCATGAAAAAGACCACGATCATAGCCATGCCGCCCATGATGACGGCGAGGATGGACACCATCATGGCGAGTACAATATGCACATTTGGCTATCGCCGGAGATGACAAAACAGGCGGCAATTGCCATTCATGCAAAATTATTGGAACTTATGCCTCAGAATAAGGACAAACTAGACGCGAATCTGCTTTATTTCACGGATAAAATCGCGCAAGCAGATGAAAAAATTGTTAAGATGCTAGCGCCTGTGCAGGGTAAAGGCTATTTCGTGTTCCATGATGCCTATGGCTATTTTGAGAAACACTATGGGTTAAGTCCCTTGGGTTACTTCACGGTGAACCCCGAAATCCAACCCGGTGCACAGCGTTTACATCAAATACGAACACAGTTGGTTGAGCATAAAGCCGTATGCGTTTTTGCTGAACCACAATTCAGGCCAGCCGTTATTAATGCTGTTGCCAAGGGAACCGACGTGCGCTCGGGTGTGCTCGATCCATTGGGAAGCAATATTGCACTGGGTAGAGATAGCTATGCCGATTTCTTGTTGCAGCTATCGAACCAGTATGTGAGCTGTCTGGAGGAAAAATCATGAGGATACGAATAAGTGCAGCAGATAGTCCGAACTATCGCTCTGGCGTATAACAGCTTACCTCGGCCCCATCGCGTCATGCTGGGGTCGCTTACCGTTGTGACATTGGCCGTTGCTGTTTGGCGGCCTTTTGTTTATCCCCACGTCGATGATGCCCCGGTCATCGTGAAAGATATCGACCTGGAAACCAGCCAACTGCGTACGCTGACACCTGAAGCCAGTGAACCGATAGACCAACCCTCCCCGGATGACGACATTCCACAAGATGAGCTAGACGACAAGGTGGCTGATGAAGATGGCGTACATGAGTACGTGGTGTCTACGGGCGATACCTTAAGCAGCATTTTGACGCAATATGGTATCGATATTGCGGATGTCACCCAGCTCGCCGATCAGAATAAAGATTTACGGAACCTGAAAATCGGTCAACAAATTTCATGGGTACTGGGAGAAAATGGCGATCTGCAAAGCTTGACTTGGCAGATGTCCCGCCGTGAAACACGCATTTATGAACGCGTGGGTGCTGATTTCAAAGAACGCATTGAAACGCTGAAAGGCGAGTGGCGCAACAGCGTCATGAATGGCCGGGTGAGTGGTAGCTTTGTCAGCAGTGCAAAAAACGCCGGTTTGACCAGCACCGAAGTGCGTGAAGTCATCAAAGCACTACAGTGGCAGTTGGATTTCCGTAAATTACGCAAAGACGATACCTTCTCCGTATTGATGTCCCGTGAAATGCTCGATGGTAAAAGCGAGCAGAGTGAACTGGTCGGCGTGCGTCTGAATACTGGTGGTAAAGATTATTACGCCATTCGCGCGGAAGACGGCAAATTCTACGATCGTGAAGGTTCCGGTCTGACGCGTGGCTTTATGCGTTTTCCAACGATGAAACAATTCCGTATTTCCTCCAACTTCAATCCGCGTCGTTTGAACCCGGTGACAGGGCGCGTCGCACCGCATAAAGGTGTCGATTTTGCCATGCCGGTCGGTTCGCCAGTTTTGGCCGTTGGGGATGGTGAAGTGGTGATTGCGAAGCGAAGTGGTGCGGCGGGGAATTATGTCGTGATTCGCCACGGTCGTCAGTATACGACACGGTTTATGCATCTCAACCGTATATTGGTTAAACCTGGGCAGAAAGTGAAACGTGGCGATCGCATCGGGTTGTCCGGTAATACAGGCCGTTCCACTGGTCCTCACCTGCACTATGAACTTTGGATCAACCAGCAAGCGGTGAATCCGCTAACGGCTCAGTTGCCACGTTCTGAAGGGTTGGCAGGTAAAGAGCGCCGTGATTATCTGGCGCAGGTTAAGGAAGTTGTGCCGCAGCTTAAGTTTGATTAGTTCTACTAACTGCATGTTATGCCGGTGGCTTGCTGCCGGCATTTTCATTTATAGAACACTTTATAGAGTACGGTTCCTGATTTTTTATTGTCGAGCAGGTATGTTTTTGCGTAATTGTCGGCGGGTGTTGCCAAACGCGGGGTGGCAATTATGATTATGTTTATTGATTGATCTGAAGAGTTTAGGCATGGAAAAAGAAAAAAAATCGAACGCTGAATTTATTCCCCAGTTTCAACGCGCCTTTTTTCATCCGCGCTATTGGGGAGTTTGGTTAGGTGTTGGCGCAATGGCGCTCGCTGCCTATATTCCGGCACGATTAAGAAATCCGGTGCTGGGTGGGTTGGGGCGTTTTGTCGGGAAAATATCCAAAGGCGCCCGCCGCCGTGCCCGTATTAACCTGCTGTACTGTATGCCTGAGTTAACGGAAGCGCAGCGTGAAGCCATCATCGATGACATGTTTGCGACGGCCCCTCAGTCGATGATCATGATGGTGGAAGTGGGGATTCGTAACCCGAAGAAAATCGAGAAATATGTTCGCTGGCACGGTGAAGACATTCTGGACCGCATTAAAGAACAAGAGAAGAACGTGATCTTTCTGGTTCCGCACGGTTGGGGCGTCGATATTCCTGCGATGCTGCTGACCTCACGCGGGCAGCGTATGGCGGCGATGTTCCACAATCAGAAGAATGCGCTGGTAGATTATTGGTGGAATCGCTTACGCCGTCGCTTTGGTGGCCGTATTCATGCGCGTAACGACGGTATTAAGCCGTTTATCAGTTCTGTGCGTTCTGGGTGCTGGGGCTATTACCTGCCCGATCAGGATCACGGCCCTGAACACAGCGAGTTCGTTGATTTCTTTGCGACCTATAAGGCCACGCTGCCTGCTGTCGGACGACTGATGAAAGTATGCCGTGCGGATATCATTCCGCTGTTCCCGGTGTATAACGCTAAAGACGGCTGTCTGGATGTATATATTCGCCCGCCGATGGATGATTTGGCAGAGGCGGATGACGTCTATATTGCGCGACGCATGAATGAAGAGGTGGAAATTCTGGTCAGGCCGAATCCTGAGCAGTACACCTGGATTCTGAAACTGTTGAAAACCCGCAAACCGGGTGAGATTGAACCGTACTGTCGAGATGATTTATACCGCAACTAGTTGATATTGAATTACTAAACGCGAGATGAACGGCGAATAGTGACTGACAGAAAGAGAGATAAAAAAAGCCGGGCGAGAAATCGTCCGGCTTTTTACTGAAATGAACCGTCTGCCTGCCAGCGGACGGCTATGGCAAAGATTATTCCACGCGCAGGATGCGGATCGTGTTGGTCGTGCCTACGGTACCCATGATGTCGCCTTGTGTGACGATAACCAGATCCCCAGACATCAGGAATCCTTTATCGCGCAGGCGAATCACCGCATCGTTAGCGGCAGCCACACCGTCCGTGTAGCTATCGAAATGCACGGGAGTGACGCCGCGGTATAATGCTGTCAGGTTCAGCGTTTGCTCATGGCGAGACATGGCAAAAATCGGCAACCCGGAACTGATACGGGACATCATTAGCGCGGTGCGGCCTGATTCCGTCATGGCGATCAGTGCCGTAACCCCTTTCAGGTGGTTGGCGGCATACATCGCAGACATCGCGATGGATTCTTCCGTGTTATCAAACTGCACGTCAAGGCGATGCTTGGAGACGTTGATGCTTGGGATTTTCTCCGCGCCTAAACAGACTTTCGCCATGGCGGCGACGGTTTCAGCCGGGTACTGACCCGCAGCGGTTTCTGCCGACAGCATGACCGCATCGGTGCCGTCTAGCACGGCGTTGGCAACGTCCATCACCTCTGCGCGCGTTGGCATCGGGTTGGTGATCATCGATTCCATCATCTGCGTGGCGGTAATGACTGCACGGTTCAACTGACGGGCGCGACGGATCAATTTCTTCTGAATGCCCACCAGCTCTGGGTCGCCGATTTCAACGCCCAGATCGCCCCTTGCTACCATCACCACGTCGGAAGCCAGAATGATGTCATCCATCGCGGCATCTGAACAAACGGCTTCAGCACGTTCAACTTTTGATACGATCTTGGCATGACAGCCGGCGTCGCGCGCGAGGCGGCGTGCGTAGTTGAGGTCTTCACCCGTACGAGGGAAAGAGACGGCCAGATAGTCGACGCCAATTTTTGCGGCAGTGATAATGTCGGCTTTATCTTTTTCCGTCAGGGCTTCGGCAGACAGACCGCCGCCAAGTTTGTTGATGCCTTTGTTGTTGGACAGCGGGCCGCCAACGGTGACTTCGGTATAAACTTTCAGGCCTTCAACCTGAAGCACTTTCAGCTGTACACGACCATCATCCAGAAGCAGGATGTCGCCAGGTACTACGTCGCTCGGCAAGCCTTTGTAATCGATCCCAACTTTTTCTTTATCGCCTTCGCCTTTCGCTAAGTTGGCATCCAGCAAGAATTTGTCGCCGACATTCAGGAAAATTTTACCTTCTTTGAAGGTAGAAACACGAATTTTTGGACCCTGTAGATCGCCAAGAATGGCAACGTGGCGGCCCAATTTGGCCGCAATTTCACGAACTTTGTTGGCACGTAATAGATGATCTTCTGGTGTGCCGTGAGAAAAATTCATGCGTACTACGTTAGCGCCCGCATTGATAATCTTTTCGAGATTATTATCACGGTCGGTAGCGGGCCCCAGGGTGGTGACAATCTTGGTTCTTCTGAGCCGTCTGGACATGTATAACTCCGTTCACTTGTGAAGCTGTAGTGTTGCGATTAAGCGTCGAATAACGGTGCAAAATGTCACTTTACAACAAAACTATTTCACCTGCGTTATCCGAACATCGTGTTGAGTCTGATTATCATACTGTACAGGTAATCCCCGTCATCTTTCCATGCCCGTACTCTCTGACCATATCAAGATGAAGCAGGTAGATGATACCGCTCATTTTTATTACCCGTCATACTTCAAGTTGCATGTGCGTTGGCTGTTCAAATTCGTTTCCGACGAATTTGTCCTTCCCTTGCCGCCTTACGATGCTCATAAATGAGCATCACCCTAGAGGGCTAACGCTTCGCGTTATTCAAAACGAACTCGTTTTGTCCTGAAACTCGAATTATTTAGGGTATAAGATATAACTAAAACAAAGCACAACGTAAAACTTAGCGATCACCTAAAGGGATTAATCAATCGCTCGTCTTTATCAAAGCGAGATTCACGCAGGGCCTCTTTGACCCGCTTCAGATTATCACGAAACTTTTCCCCACGGCGCAGCGTGAAGCCTGTTGCCAGAACGTCGATCAGCGTCAACTGGGCGATGCGGGACACCATCGGCATATAGACATCGGTATCTTCAGGCACATCAAGCCGCAATGCCAGTGAGGCTTCACGCGCCAGCGGCGTACCGTCTGAGGTGATCGCGATAACGGTCGCGTCGTTCTCGCGCGCCAGCTGCGCCATTTCAACCAGACTTTTGGTTCTGCCCGTGTGGGAGATCAAGACCACGACGTCGCCGTCGCTGGAATTCATGCAGCTCATGCGCTGCATAACGATGTCATCGAAATAAACGACGGGGATATTAAAGCGGAAAAATTTGTTCATCGCATCGTGTGCGACAGCAGCGGAAGCGCCGAGGCCGAAGAAAGAGATTTTTTTTGCCTGCGTCAGCAAATCCACGGCGCGGTTGACGGCGGTGACATCCAGGCTGGATTTCACCTGTTCCAGGCCAGCCATTGCGGATTCAAAGATTTTACTGGTGTAAGCGTCAACGCTGTCATCTTCTTCAACGTTACGGTTCACATAGGGTGTACCGTTTGCCAGACTTTGTGCCAGATGTAGTTTAAAATCGGGAAATCCTTTCGTTTCAAGGCGACGACAGAAACGATTGACCGTTGGCTCGCTGACGTCGGCCATTTTGGCTAAGGTCGCGATGCTGGAGTGAATGGCTGTCTGCGGAGTGCTCAGGATCACTTCAGCAACTTTTCTTTCCGATTTGCTCAAGAGTTCTAGGTGACTCTGGATTTTTTCCAGCATATTCATACGACAAGGGCCATGTAAGTTTTTTCCAATTTTAACTAAAGGTACAACTGGCGGTATTACGTGAAAAAATGCTACGTGAAAAAATGCAAGTCGTGAAAATATACTACGACCCTGTAGTGGTTGGCAGAGGGCAATACGCTAAGTTGGGCCCTTTTTTTGCCAGAACATGACATGTGTCTAACTTTCAGAAAAGTAATCGACTGTCAGAAACGACGAAAAATTTCGCTTTAGGGCGAATGCATAAGTGATTTCAGCCGCTGCACAGACCGATTTATGTGTGGTTTTCGGCCAATAGCGACCATTATTTGGCATTTTTATGATGGGTTTACTGGCTGTAGTCAAAAAGAGTACATTATCGCTGTAATAAAATTACAGCATCCTGCAACGAGGAGATGAACATGGCGGTAACTTCAACAGCCCAAGCGTGCGATCTGGTTATTTTCGGTGCCAAGGGCGATCTGGCGCGCCGTAAATTGCTGCCTTCCCTGTACCAGTTGGAAAAAGCAGGCCACATCCATGCGGACACCAAAATTATCGGGGTGGGCCGCGCCGATTGGGATAAAGCGGAGTATACCCGCGTCGTGCGCGAAGCGCTTGACACCTTTATGAAAGAAGCCATCGACGACAAGTTGTGGGAAACGCTAAGCAGTCGGCTGGATTTCTGCAATCTTGATGTGGAAGACACGAAAGCGTTTAACAAGCTGGGCAAGATGCTTGACCAGAAAAACCGCACCACCATTAACTATTTTGCGATGCCGCCGAGCACATTCGGGGCGATCTGCAAAGGGCTGGGAACCGCCGGGCTGAATAAAGAGCCGGCGCGCGTGGTGATGGAAAAACCGCTGGGTACCGATCTGGCGTCTTCTCGCGTCATTAACGATCAGGTCGCGGAATACTTCAACGAGTGTCAGGTTTACCGCATCGACCACTATTTGGGCAAAGAAACGGTTCTGAACCTGCTGGCGCTGCGTTTTGCCAACTCGCTGTTCTCCTCAAACTGGGACAACCGGACGATCGACCATGTACAGATCACGGTAGCCGAAGAAGTCGGCATCGAAGGGCGCTGGGGCTATTTTGATAAAGCCGGCCAGATGCGCGACATGATCCAGAACCACCTGTTGCAGATTCTGACGATGATTGCGATGTCGCCGCCGTCTGATTTGACGACCGACCGCATCCGTGATGAAAAAGTGAAAGTGCTGCGTTCACTGCGTCGTATCGACCGTTCCAACGTGCATGAAACGACCGTACGCGGCCAATATACCTCTGGTTTTGTTCAGGGGCATAAAGTACCTGGCTATCTGGAAGAAGAAGGCGCGAACAAAAGCAGCAGCACGGAAACCTTTGTGTCGATTCGTGTTGATATCGACGACTGGCGCTGGTCTGGCGTGCCGTTCTATCTGCGTACCGGTAAACGTCTGCCGACCAAATGTTCAGAAGTGGTGGTGTACTTTAAGAACCCTGCGCTGAACCTGTTCCACGATTCTTATCAGCAGTTGCCGCAGAACAAGCTGATCATTCGCTTACAGCCGGATGAAGGCGTGGAAATCCAGATTCTGAATAAAATTCCGGGATTAGAGCACAAACACCGCCTGCAAACGGTGAAGCTGGATCTGAGCTTCTCGGAAACCTTTAATCAGCAGCATTTGGCCGATGCTTACGAACGTCTGCTGCTGGAAACCATGCGCGGCATTCAGGCACTGTTCGTTCGCCGTGATGAGGTTGAAGAGGCCTGGAAATGGGTGGATTCCATCATGGATGCGTGGGCGATGGACAATGATGCACCGAAACCGTATCAGGCGGGAAGCTGGGGGCCAGTGGCATCCGTGGCGATGATTACCCGCGATGGCCGCTCCTGGAATGAGTTTGAGTAATTCTTTGATAATACGTCAGTAATTGGGATGCCGAGAACGTTCGGCATCCCACAGTTTTTAATGTATGGCTAACGGTGCGGTCGGACATCTGCGGCGACGCAGATCCCTGTGGCAGGGGCGCGCTATATAATTAATGATGCCCTTCGGGCATGACTGGAGATAACTTTTGATGAAAAACTGGAAAACGAGCGCGGAACAGATTTTGACAACGGGTCCCGTTGTTCCTGTGATTGTGGTCAACAAACTGGAACACGCGGTGCCGATGGCAAAAGCGTTAGTCGCGGGCGGCGTTCGCGTTCTGGAACTGACATTGCGTACCGACTGTGCCATCGACGCGATCCGCGCGATTGCGAAAGAAGTACCGGAAGCCATCGTGGGTGCAGGTACGGTGACAAACCCTGAGCAACTGGCTGCCGTTGTGGAAGCGGGTGCCCAGTTCGCCATCAGCCCCGGCTTGACTGAGCCGTTGCTGAAAGCCGCGACGGCAGGCAACATCCCGTTGATTCCGGGTATCAGCACGGTGTCTGAACTGATGCTGGGTATGGATTATGGCCTGCGTGAGTTCAAATTCTTCCCAGCGGAAGCTAACGGCGGCGTGAAAGCGCTTCAGGCGATCGCGGGTCCGTTTGCTCAGATTCGTTTCTGCCCGACCGGTGGCATTACACCAAATAACTACCGCGACTATCTGGCGCTGAAAAGCGTGCTGTGCGTCGGTGGTTCATGGTTGGTGCCGAACGATGCGCTGGAAAGCGGTGATTACGCGCGTATTACCGAACTGGCGCGTGAAGCCGTTGCAGGTGCAAAAGCCTAAGTTTGCTCGTGACTGAATGACGAAGGCCACTCACTACGAGTGGCCTTTTTTATGGCGGACATCCATGTCCGCCACCCTGCGGGCCGTCGCAAGCGACGTTGAAAAACGTTCCCTACGTTTTTTTATGGCGGACATCCATGTCCGCCACCCTGCGGGCCGTCATCAGCGACGTCTTATCTCACCCGGTTGGCAGCAGCCTATCAGCCGCTGACTTTTACACCTGCAGCGACGCGCTTGGCGATCGCCACCGCATCGTCCGTGGTTTCTGCGCTGGCTAAGGCGACGCCCATACGGCGTTTGCCACCGATATCCGGCTTACCAAACAGGCGAATTTGTGTATGAGGGAGTAGCGCGCTTTCCAGCCCCTGATAGCGCACGTTGTTGCTTTCCAGTTCCGGTAAAATCACAGCGGAAGCCGATGCGCCATATTGACGAACTGCGCCAATTGGCAGCCCCAGAAAAGCGCGGACGTGCAGGGCAAACTCGGACAGATCCTGAGAAATCATTGTCACCATGCCGGTATCGTGCGGGCGAGGGGAGACTTCGCTGAAGATGACTTCATCGCCGCAAACGAACAGTTCAACGCCGAACAGGCCGTAGCCACCGAGCGCTTTTACGACATCGCTGGCCATCTTTTGCGCGCGCTCTTGCGCCAGCGCACTCATCTGCTGCGGCTGCCAGGACTCCCGATAATCGCCATCTTCCTGACGATGCCCGATAGGCGCACAAAAATGAATACCGTCAACCGCATGGATAGTTAGCAAAGTGATCTCAAAATCAAAATTCACCAACCCTTCCACGATGACACGCCCGCCGCCTGCGCGTCCACCCTGCTGGGCGTAGTTCCACGCCTGAGCTAACTGCTCCGCGGAGCGAATCAGGCTTTGTCCCTTGCCGGATGAACTCATGACCGGTTTGACAATACAAGGGTAGCCAATGGCGTCTACCGCCTGACGAAAGCTCGCTTCGCTGTCGGCAAAACGATAGGTGGAGGTCGGAACGCCGAGCGTTTCGGCTGCCAGACGGCGGATACCTTCACGGTTCATGGTCAGACGTGTGGCTTCGGCGCAGGGAACAACATGGTGACCCTGTTTTTCCAGCGTCACCAGCATGTCGGTTGCGATGGCTTCAATTTCCGGCACGATGTAATCAGGACGCTCGGCTTCAACCAACGCTTTCAACGCATCGCCATCCAACATATTGATGACGTGGCTACGATGCGCAATCTGCATGGCCGGGGCATCGGCATAGCGATCGACCGCAATCACTTCGATTCCCAGGCGCTGACACTCAATCGCCACTTCTTTGCCTAATTCACCGGAGCCAAGCAGCATCACTCGTGTGGCATCCGCACGCAGGGCGGTTCCAATCGTTAACATAACCTTATACCTGATCGGGTTGTGAAAAATGGCCGCAGTATAAACGAAAACGTTTGCGTGCGCATTAAAGAGGGCATGATTGGAATGCGGTGCGCAAAAGCGCACCAAGTGATAAGGGCGTGCCTTGGCATTGCCGATCAATCGTGCCACTCTTCTTGTAGAGTTAAAATTTTATGTTAAGACAACGAGATCCGACGCGATGAAAACACCGCAAGCTGAAAAACGCCCTCATGTGATGAGCATGCATGGCGATACGCGTATCGACAATTATTACTGGCTGCGTGATGACCAGCGCGCCGATCCGCAGGTGCTGGCCTATCTGGAGCAGGAAAATGCCTATAGCAACGCTGTCATGGCACCTCATGAGGCGCGCAAACGGTCGTTGTATGACGAAATGGTTAAGCGCATCCCGTCGACGGATATGTCGGTGCCGTATGTCAGGAAAGGCTATCGCTACCAAAGTCGCTATGAGCCAGGTAAAGAGTACGCCATCTATCTGCGCCAGCGTGAGCAAGAAACGGACGCGTGGGACACGCTACTGGACGGGAACCAACGTGCGGAAGGGCATGAGTTTTATAGCCTCGGCGCGCTTGAAGTTAGCCCCGACAATAGGCTGCTGGCACTCTCGGAGGATTTTTTATCCCGTCGGCAGTACACGCTTCGTTTTCGCGATCTGAACAGTGGCGAGTGGCTACCGGATGTGATCGAAAATGTTACGGCCGGAGCAGAATGGGCGGCGGATTCGACGGTTCTGTATTACGTGCGCAAACATGAGCAAACGCTACTGCCGTATCAGGTCTATCGTCATCGGCTGGGGAGCGATCCGGCACAGGATGAGTTGGTATATGAAGAGAAAGACGACACCTATTATGTCAGCCTGAGTAAAACGACATCAGAGCACTATATCTCCATTTATCTCAGCAGCACCACGACGACGGAAGTGTTATTGCTCGATGCGATGCGTCCGGATGCTGTGCCGCAGGTATGCATTCCACGCCGGAAAGATCATGAATATGGCATCGATCACTATCAGGGCATGTTTTATCTGCGTTCTAATCGGGAAGGAAAAAACTTTGGCCTCTACCGTTCGGACAGACTCGATGAGCAAACGCTGGAAACGCTGATTGCCCCACGTGAAAACCGCGTGCTGGAAGGGTTTGAGCTTTTCCGCGACTGGCTGGTGGTCGAAGAAAGGGAGCGCGGTTTGACCAGCCTACGCCAGATCCACTGGCAGACGCAGGAAGAAAAAGCGATCACCTTCAATGACGCGAGCTATGTGACGTGGTTGTCTTACAACCCTACGCCAGAAACGGCATTGATGCGATATGGTTATTCATCAATGACAACCCCCAGTACACAGTATGAATTGAATCTGGATACGGGCGAGCAGCAGTTACTTAAACAAGCCGAAGTGAAAGATTTCTCTTCGGACAATTACCGGAGCGAACGCGTGTGGATCACCGTTCGGGATGGCGTCGAGGTTCCCGTTTCTCTTGTTTATCATCGCGATCATTTCAGCCCAGGCAAGAACCCGATACTGGTCTACGGCTACGGCGCTTATAGCCATAGCATGGATCCGGATTTTAGCGTTAGCCGTTTGAGCTTGCTAGACAGAGGGTTCGTTTTTGCCTTAACGCACATCCGCGGCGGGGGTGAGCTTGGGCAACAGTGGTACGACGATGGTCGATTGCTCAATAAAATGCATTCCTTCACGGATTTCATCGATGTGTCGCAGGCATTGATAGCAAAAGGCTATGGCGACAGGAAAAACATGTTCGCAATGGGAGGCAGTGCGGGAGGATTATTGATGGGGGCAGTAGTGAATATGGCGCCCGAACTGTTTAAAGGCGTTGTCGCTCAGGTTCCCTTCGTTGATGTGCTGACGACGATGCTGGATGAGTCTATCCCGTTGACGACCGGCGAGTATGACGAGTGGGGCGATCCGAATGAGCAAACCTACTATGACTACATCAAACAATACAGCCCCTATGACGGTGTTATCGCACAGCGTTACCCACATTTGCTGGTGACGACCGGGCTGCACGATTCTCAGGTGCAGTATTGGGAGCCTGCTAAGTGGGTGGCGAAATTGCGGGAAGTCAAAACGGACGATCGTCTGGTGTTGCTGTACACCGACATGGATGCCGGGCACGGCGGAAAATCCGGTCGTTTCAAACGCTATGATGATATTGCGTTGGAATATGCGTTTCTGCTGATGGTGCTTGAAATGCCTGAGGACGATCGTGGATAAGGGATAAAACGTAGCTATGAGGGTAAACCCATTTTCGGGTTTACCCGATTGGCATGGCGCATTACTTCGGTGACCAAAACTGAGGTTATCAACACCTAGGTAATATCAGCCTGCGTTTTCTTCGCTCTTTTGTCAGCCCGCTTTTCGGCGGCCGTTTTCAGCGGTTTCTTCTTACTGTTCTTTTTGCTATCCAGTCCTTTGCTCATATCTTGCCTCGTTTAGATAAAAGGTTAGGTTGCCACTCCATTAACCTCCTGTGCGGGCCGAGATGCAAGTAGAAAATTGTTTTTGCTGTGTAAGAATGTAACCCGCGGAAAGGGATGTTTTCCGCGGGACAGGCGGCATAGGCTGGAATGAGGGAGAAGGCTATTTAGCCTTGGGTTCGTAGGGTAAACGTGAGAACTGGAGTGAGCGCTGGCGATAAAACATCACGCGTTCGCGAAAATAGTTACGCAGGTACTCGGGCTGTTCTCTCTCAACGGCCTCTGGAATGACCGGCATATTGTAACGCTCTTTGAAGGCAACGCCTGATGCTGCCAAATCCACGTTAACTTTATCCATATCCTCTTTGGACAATTCTGCCAGATTATATCCCATACCATTTTCTCCTGCCGGTTGATCACAGACTCATGTGCGCCACGGTAAAGTAGCAACAGAAAAATGGCAAGTGTTCGCCTTGTTATGTGGATGTTTATTATTCTCATTACGAAATGGGAATCATTTTTAATACAGGGTTTTCATAATTGATATAAACCGTTGTTGTTATTTTTGATAATAAAAATGATTCGCAGTAATATATCCCACTAAGATTTAAGTGATAACAAATATCAATAACAATTACTGCAATCTGTTGTTTTTATTGTTTATTTTGTTAATTCTCTCGTAATGTTAATAAAGTGTTTTTTATTTTATTTTTTCAGGCATAATGCCCTGAATAATTTCACCTGCCGGGAAAATAGGGAGTTAGCATGTTAAAAAAAGAAATGATTCAGAAGCTGAATGAGCAACTTAATCTGGAATTTTATTCCGCAAATTTGTATCTGCAGATGAGCGCATGGTGCGGTGACAAAGGTTTTGAAGGCGCATCCAGTTTCCTGAAAATACATTCTCAGGAAGAAATGCAGCATATGCAGCGCCTGTTTGACTATCTGGACGACACGGGAAGCCTGCCTGTATTAGGCGCGATTGCCGCACCGCCAATTGATTTCGATTCACTGGCTGATGTTTTCAAGCAGACCTATGAACACGAACAGCTGATTACAGCAAAAATTAATGAGCTGGCACATGCCGCGATGGCGTTGCAGGATTACTCCACGTTTAACTTCCTGCAATGGTACGTTGCTGAACAGCATGAAGAAGAGAAGCTGTTCCGTTCCATTCTGGACAAACTGGCTCTGGTCAAAGCCAGCGAAGGCGGCCTGTTCTTCATCGATCAGGACCTGAAAAAAATGTCTGCGGCGGCCCCATCAGCCTAGCGACAAGCGACGTTTCTGTCGGCCAATCATGATTTGAATGATGCGGGATACCGTTTTCTTTATCCCGCCATTTTCCCCCTCCTGAACGACCTTCCTGCTGGTCTCAGACCGCTAATGCTATTCCTGACGTCGTGCTCGACTTCATCTCCCTCTGTCGCTATGATCGCCTCAGTAGTGATATACAACATTTTGTTTTATAAGGTTTGAGTCTGTCTTTCTCTGATTCAGATAAGGCTGCAAAACTCACACACATCATTGTCTGAATACGCCATGTCGGGAATACCATGATGAAGAAATTCTTGCTATCTATCGTGCTTACCTCACTTTCTGTGAATGCTTTTGCTGCTGCCAAACTGGCAAATATCAGCCGGCTGGAATACGGCGATCGCTGGGCTTTCACGCGTGAAGAAGTTCAACTAATTTGCCGCCCTGGCAATGCGCTATACGCCTTACATACCGGGACGCTGATGCAATATCCGTTAAACGATGTTGCCATTGCGCAAATGAAATCCGGGCAGGTGAGTGCACAACCGATAGACGCCATCTGGCTTGACGATCCTAAACATCCCGGTCAGAAGAAAAGCCTTCAGCCATTTATCGAGCGTGCAGAGCAACTGTGTCAACCGGATGCGAAACCATGAAGTGATTGATTCATTTGTTAAATGTTAATTATTAATGCACTTGCGGTTAAGGCAAAGTGTGAAATCTGTTCCATTTGTGATAATTGCGAGCGGATTGAGGCTGGAAAACGTGGAGGAGTTGGCTAAGCTTAATTCTACAGGGCTAGTACAGCTTGTATAAATGCCAACTTTTAGCGCACGGCTCTCCCAAGAGCCATTTCCCTAGACTGAATACAGGAATCGTATTCAGTCTTTTTTTTGATTTAAAACGTTAATGGATGAAAAAGTACATTTAACCCGTAACTTTCTTGATTTATCCTTTTCTTCAGAGGTTGGCGAATTTAGCCGTGGAGAGGTCTTTTAAATAATTTAAAAATAAATGCTTGCTAAAGATATTTATACATGCGTTAATAGCTCGTCGGTTTGATTCGCAGACCTAAAAGCAGTTTAGTAAAGCAGTTCTCATCTCCAAGTGTTATCCATAGATATCCCTTCTTTTGAGCCTCCTTCTCGTTGCTAATTAAATTCTGTGCACAGGCCCTATTTGCCGGAAGGCGCTATATAAATTAAGGTAATTTCTATGTCTAATAAAATGACTGGTTTAGTAAAATGGTTTGACGCGGGTAAAGGTTTTGGTTTCATTACTCCTGACAACGGCAGCAAAGATGTATTCGTACATTTCTCTGCTATTCAGAGCAACGATTTCAAAACGCTGGACGAAGGCCAAAAGGTCGAGTTCACCATTGAAAATGGTCAGAAAGGCCCGGCAGCTGGCAACGTTGTCGCACTGTAAGAAGTCGCGCCGTAATAAAGCTGCACTATAAATTTGAAGTAATATTTTTCTTGCGATAGCGATGATGGTTTAAGCCGGAGCAGTCAAGAGAAGTAATAAAGAACCCCTAGCGTAAAGCTGGGGGTTTTTATTTGTGTCTCATACTAACCTTCAGCGGGTTTTATTTTCCGAACTCATCGTAAATTATGTCTTGCTTCGTATCACCTACAGATATTTACCCTCACTGGCTATTTCAGAGAGAATGAAATTAATTGTTCTCTTTTATTATAAGAATACCTTGTATCACGACTACATCGGCAGATTCCTGCCCGTTTGTAGCGATTCTCGGCTAAATTGATAGAACTCGACGTGATGGGAGGAAGCAATGACGGATAAACATATGAATACCAACCACAAGGATGAAAACGATCATCCGGCAAAAGACGCGCCGAAAGATCGAGGAGAGATTCCTCGCAAACGCGATGACAGCAAGGATGATGTTGAAGATCCCTTTAATGATAATGAGGATTAATAGGTTGTCGACAGACTGCTGTCGCCAATGCATTGCGGAAAATTAGTGCGTTTTTGTGGTTGCGGTGCCCGATGCGTCGGGGGTGAAATAGTCGCTGTCGTCCACAATTGGAATATAAATTCTGACCCACTCGGTACCTTCAACCATCTCCCAGCTATGTCCTTCCCCCTGCGTATCGGCGGCAATCAACACCGTTCCGGGAGAAAGCAGGAAAGTAGAACCATCGCTGACCCTAAATTTCAACGTACCCTTTAGCGTGATGACATATTGCTTGCGTGGGGCTGGATGGACGTTCATCTCCCAGGCTTCCGTGGAGTTACTGAGCCAAAATTTCTGTGCGGTGATTTTTTCCAGCGCTGGCACGCTGCCTGTTACGAAGGCCGAGTGATTGTCGGGCGTATTGATTAGTTTGATGGCCGGTATCCGTTTTTCCTCTGCATGAGGTGAGGGAGGCGCTGTGGAATAAGCCGTAACGGAAAACCATAATCCAGCAAGCGCCAGAAGAAAACGCGATGTCTTTTTCATTTAAATAAAATCCATATTATCTATGCCCGATAAGCAGGCAACCCTATATATGTCAGCCGTCTCTGTGTACGTCTTACAACGTCGGGGATGGTACTGCTGGGGGGGATCCTTCACCAGATGGTTAAAGCAATCACACTAATTGGTATCTCGCTTGATTTGTTTGTATTTTATTCAAACAAGGAGGGGGAAGAATCGGCAGGTGGGGGCAAGATTGGGAAAGCGGTGCGACAGAGGAGCCCTTAGGCTCCCTGGCGTCGGGCACGATTTATTTGTACAGAATCGCGGTGCCGCGTAATTGATTGTTACCGGTAGCGGAAACGATGCGATATGACGATGCCCCAGCTTTTTTGGCTTTTTGAGCAACCTGTGCTTCGAAACCGTCTAACGTTTTTGCACCGCTAACAGAAACGGTCGCGATTTCTTGTGCTGCAAAAGCACCGAAAGACAAAGTAGAAAGTGCGATAACTGCGATAAAATTTTTGATGCTTTTCATGGTTCATTCCTTCACGTTTTATGGTGTTAATTAGGCGTATTGCCTTGATGTGGGAAATCATAGCGCCATGCTCTGGCAATGAATATCAGAGAGATTTGTTATTCTTTTTCAAAAATATTGTTCTTTATTGGCTGTGCCATTCATTCTCGTTCCGCAGTAGGATGAAACCTGTGAATACTCATCGGTAGATAAAGGGAAGAGACATGCAGATTTCAGTCAGCCGTCTGATGGCGACGGTGCAAAGCGTATTGCAAAAAGCAGGATGTGAAGAAAACGAAGCCCGTATTGTCACCGAACACCTTGTGACCGCGAACCTGAAAGGGCATGACAGCCATGGCGTGGGGATGCTGCCGCACTATGTGGAGTTTATCGGGAAAGGTATCATGCACCCGAATTCCCCGGCGCGTTTACTGCGCGACAGCGGGGCGGTGCTGCAATTTACCGGCGATCGCGGCTTTGGTCAGCGTACGGGCAAAGACGCGATGCAGGCGGCCATTGATCGCGTGAAAACGACGGGCGTGTGTTTAATGACGCTGTCGTCTACCTGCCATTTGGGACGTATCGGCACCTATGGGGAAATGGCGGCGGATGCCGGGCTCGTGTCGATACATTTCGTCAATGTTAACGATCTCGACCCGATTGTGGCGCCCTGGTGTGGCAGTGAAGCCCGTTTCGGGACGAACCCTATCTGCATTGCGTTCCCGTCAACGGAGCATAACGCGGCCTTTATCCTGGATTTCGCCACCAGCGTGGTTGCGCTGGGGAAAACCCGTGTTGCGTATCTGGCAGGCAACACGTTTGATGAAGAGGTCATGCTGGATTGTCACGGCGTGTCTACTAACGATCCGAAAGTCATGTGGGAAGGCGAGAAGCACGGAGCCTTAAAACCGATTGCGAAACATAAAGGCGGTGGATTGATTTTAGCAGCTGAAATGCTGGCGGGATTGCTTTCTGGCGGTGGAACCATTCAACCGGAAAATGAACGTCAGGGCGCGATAGTGAATAACATGACGACGATTGTTATCGATCCCGCCAGTATGGTTTCCATGGCGTGGCTGCAAAAAGAATATGATGCGATGCTGGACTATGTTCGCTCTTCAGCGGCGCCCGATCCGGCACAGCCTATTTTAATTGCTGGTGAACCAGAGCGTATTTCTCAGGCGCAGCGCCACGCAGACGGTATTTATCTGTCCGATCAAGAGTGGCAGAAAATCGTGGAGGCGGGGGTATCACTGGGGATGAATCCGGCCGAGTTTGCGTCAATGGCATAGTATTACTCAGGAGAAGGAAATAATCGGGGGACGATGCTGATGCGGGGATGGTTGATATTTGCGGTGATACTGGGGGCGTTAGTGGCGCTGGCACCCTGGCTCCAACGCCAACTCCCACCTGGTTACGATCCCTTCTCTCCGCTGTCCGTCGATGACCCGCCTACGTTTATCACCCGACTGAAAATGAAATCTGTCGCCAACGATCCTGAGGCCTGTCTGGCGGTGTTAAAACAGGCACAGGAAAACGGGCGGCTACGCTTCTCCGAGGCTAATGATATTAGTGGCCAATGTCCGGTGGTGTCGCCCGTTCGGGTACAAAATTTTGGCGCGGTCGTGCTGAGTTCCAGTTTCCTTGCCAGCTGTCCGCTGGCGTTGAGTAGCACCATGTTTGTGGCGCAGGTTGCGATACCGCAGGCGCAATCGCTCGGTTCGTCGCTGGCGCGTATCGACCATATGGGCAGCTACGCCTGTCGCAATGTCTATCATCGGCCGGAAGGGCGTTTGAGTGAGCACGCGACGGCGGACGCGTGGGATATCGCGGCGTTTCGCCTCTCTGATGGACGGCAGGTGAGCGTCCTGAATCAGTGGTCGGCAACGGACGACCGTGGCAGCTATTTACGCTCTACGTTCAGGGAAAGCTGTCGCTTTTTCGGTAATTCGCTAGGGCCGGAATACAACGCCGCACACGCTAATCACTTTCATTTTGGTATGCGCGGTTTTGGCGTGTGTCGATGAGATGACTTAAGTGGGAAAACTAAAAATCAGCGTACTCCTGAGCGGGAATCCAGAAGCCATCGATATACTCTTCGATGGGGAAGCAGCCAGCGCGACGCAGGCGTTGTTCGTCCATCGCTTGCAGACACTGCGCTTCGGTGTTGTAGGCGCCGACGACTACATCGTCACAGCCATGCCCGAGATAACAAACAAATATCACTAACGCAAACATGCCGTTCTCCAGACATTACTGATTCTCTCTAGAGATGATAGATGAAAATCCGTGAGGAAAGAGGGAACGTACGGTTCATCAGGTGGTTTTATACCCACCTGATGCAGAAACCGCATTTATTCTTTAGGAAGTGGTTGGGCGGAAGATGCGCCATCTCGCACTAAATCGCGCGGCAGGCTGTTTTTTATCCGGCTATTGATGCGTTTGGCCAGACCGACGGGCGTGTTCTGGTAGGTTAAAATCAGCTCATCCGCCGCAGGGAGCGGTTCGGGATAACAGTCTTTGCCTTGGAACCACTCGCAGGCAATGTCATCGGTCAGTGCGTAGGCATTATTTGCGTTTGGATCGGCCAGAGCGACAATCGCTTCATGTTGCCAGCGGAAACCTTTAGGGAAGCGTTCGGCGAGTTTAATGCCAATACGTGAGAATTTGATATTGCCAAAGGCGGAGGCCAGCGCCGCAGGGAAAAGCCAGATCTCGCTATCACGCTGCCACAGTTGCAGTAACGTCTCATCCCAATGAATACCCTGCTTACGCGCCGCCTGTATGAGTGGCGTGCAATCTTTGGGGGCAACCTGAGAGAACGGGAATTTACCGACTTTATAACCCGGACGCGGCAGCGGCGGTATGCTAGCGGTCTTCCGCAGACGGGCAACAAAGAAGCCTTCGCTGTCATAAATTTGTGGGAAGACGTGCAGGAAGCCGTCTCCTGTTGTGGCGCGCTCGGCATCGGTGAAGAGATCGTGTAACGATTCAAACTCACAGGCGTCGGGAAACTGTGCCTGTAGCCAATGACAGACCTGCTGATTTTCCTGCCTATTCAGCGTACAGGTGGAGTAAATCATTACGCCGCCGGGCTTCAGGGCATGGAACGCGCTCAGAATCAGGTCGCGCTGCGTGGCGGCAATCTCGGTAATGCTCTCTTGCGACCAGTGGCTCATCGCCGCTGGATCCTTACGCACGACGCCTTCACCGGAACATGGCGCATCCAGCAGTATCGCATCAAAATACTCCGGCAACGCTGCACCGAAAACCCGCCCATCGAAGTGTGTCATCGCGGTATTGGTGACGCCACAGCGGCTGATATTGGCATGCAATACCTTTACCCGGCTGGCCGAATACTCATTGGCGACGATAGCCCCTTCATTATTCAGCCGAGCTGCGATCTGCGTTGTTTTAGAACCCGGCGCGGCCGCGACGTCCAAAACCGTTTCCAGCGCATCGTTGCGGTGGAACAGCGCGCTAACGGGCAGCATGGAACTGGCTTCCTGAATGTAAAACAACCCGCTCAGGTGCTCCAGTGTATTGCCTAGCCGCGTATTTTCCTCTTCCGCATTCAGCAGCCAGAAACCTTCCTGACACCAGGGAATCGGCTCAAGCTGCCAGCCGTAGGGTTGCACGAGCCGAAGAAAGGCCTCGACGCTGATTTTTAACGTATTGACGCGAATGCTCCGGCGCAGCGGACGCTGGCAGGCGGCAATGAAATCGTCCATCGAAAGCGATGAAGGCATGATGTCTCGCATCGTGTCGAGAAATTCAGCAGGCAGGTTGGCTGGAGTAAATTTTGCCACGGCGTGGTTCCGTACAGGTTATTCAGTAAAACGAGGGGAAGAAGCGGCGAAGTGTAGCACGGATCTTTCATGCATCATGCGAAAACGACAAGACGGCACGTGAAAACGACAGGGCGATCGCCGTCGCCCTGTCAGGTGTGTGCGTTAATTATTAGGGGGATTTGGAATCGCCGTACCCCATTGTCGCCACTCTTTAGGTTCCTCGTTTCGTAGCAGGAAATGTTTCCCTTCCTGTGCCTTAGGCGCAAGCGGTGTGCTAGGCGGCGTGGCGAAAGCGATACCGCCGCGAATAAACTGCTGGAAGGTTCCGCTCTTGATGACGCCGCCAACCAATCCGAATTCCAGGTTGTAACCCGAAGCCTGCCAGAAGACGGAATTATCGCGCACCAAATGCTGATAGCGTTTGCTGATGCGTAGCGATACGGCAATACGGTCGGAGAGCGTGCCCAGTGACAGCCCGGTTACCGTACCGACTTCAATGCCGCGGAACAGCACAGGCGTACCGACCTGCAACGCGCCCGCTTCCGGTGCGTCAACGCTGATATTCAGGCCGTCCTGATAGCGAGAATCGGAGATAGTGGCCTGTTGCAGCTCAAAATTGCGCGTGACGCTGCCGTTACCCGGTTCGACGTTGATATAGGGCTGGAATAGCGTTTCCAGATGGTTCACGCCAGCGGCGGAAATTTCCGGTGTGACGACGGAAAAACGCGTGCCGGCACGGGCGAAATTACGCACATATTCAGGATAGAGCACGGCCTGCACCAGCACTTCGTTACGCTGTTCGGACAGTTTCAGCGAATCTAACTGACCGATATCAATACCCAGATAACGAATCGGCATGCCCGGCGCGAGCTTACTGGCGTCGTAGGTGCGCAGAATGATGCGGCTGCCCACGGCGCGCGCCGCCGTTTCGTTGTTGTACAGGACGCGTTTGCCGCCTTTAATTTCCGGTGCGCCTTCCAGGTTATCAAAACTGATAGCCCCCTTAAGCGCCCGATTCAGCGGGGAAGCCTGCACGGTCAGACCCGAGGTATTCAACTGCACACGGGCGCCGCCTTCTGCCCAGAACACGCTGTTTTCCGTCAGTAGCTTGCGGTGTTCGGGACGAATATAAACGTCAACCTCAAAGGTATCCGCCTTTGGCCGCACCCGCATGATTTCACCTACCTGGAATTTACGGTACAGCACGATGGAACCGTCCTGAATATCCGGCAGGCTATCGGTCACTAAGGTGAGGGTAGGTGAGGGGGTGGAACCGCGAATGCCTTCCTCGGCTTTTTCGAGATCGCTGAACAGTGGGTAACGGGTCTGCACGTCGCCTTTGCTGCCCGGTAAAACCTGAATGCCGCCGTTGACCCACTCTTGGGCGCTAGCGCCCAACACTTGAATCCCATCCAGCCCCATTTTCACATTTACGCGACTGTTAACGATGAATTTGCTGTCGCGGTGCAATAGCTGGCGATATCGTGGCTCGATCACCAAAATGAAGCTGACGCCTTGTTCATCGAGCGTGCGCTTCACCACCTGACCAATCTGGACGCCGTGCAGCAGCACGGGTTGGCCGCTATCAATGCCGTAGCTTTGTGCCGCCGTGAGCTGAATAGAAAGCGCGCCAGGCTGGGTGAGCTGCTGTTGCCCGCTATCCAGCACGGTAAAATGCTGGTGAGGTTCGCCTTCACCCGGGATGAGCGTCAGCGTTGGGCCGCTTAGCAGGCGTGAAACATTCAGGTCGCTGAGTGAAAGCTGAGGCTTGCTGAGTTCGATACGTGTGCCTTCACGCATCAGCGAAACCACGGAAGGATCGATGATCAGCTCTCCGCTGACCTTGCCGTCGTCCGGGTTCAAGGTGATTTTATTCAGCGTGCCGACTTCCAAACCCTGATACATCAGCGGGGTGCGGCCTTCGGATAGACTGTCGCCGGAAGGTAAATCCAGCGCGATTTTTACCCCGCGCTGGCTTTGCGCCAGATCGGGATAGAGGCGGTAGGATTGTTCGGCACCCGCGTCTTCGCTCTCTTCCGGCGAATCGAACGCGATTGCACCATTAACCAGCGCCGCCAGATTCTCCATCTCAATTTTCGCACCGCTGACGCTGATGTCCGCATTAAAGCCAGACACGTTCCAGAAGCGGCTGTTCTTCTTCACCAGATGGGTGAAACGGCGTTCCACCAGCACGTCAATCATGACCCCACGACGATCCTGAGAAACCGTATAGTCGTAGACTTTTCCCACCGGGATTTTGCGGTAGTAAACCAGCGAACCGGTGTTCAGTGAACCGAGGTCGTCCGCATAGAGATGAATTAGCAATTCACCGGTGTTCACGCGGTACTTGGGCTGCGTGTCCAGCGCGGAAAAGTGCTCTTGCGGATCGCCAGAGCCGGGCATCATACCGATGTAGTTACCGCCCACCAGCGCATCCAGTCCTGACACCCCAGCGAGAGACGCTTTCGGGGTAACCAGCCAGAACTGCGTACCGCTGCGCAACGCTTCCTTCATATCGCTTTTGATACTGGCTTCGACCTGAATGGTACGCAGGTCTTCGCTCAGTTTGATATTTTGCACCGTGCCGACTTCTACCCCCTGATAGCGCACGGGAGTACGCCCGGCGACAATCCCGTCAGCGGAGACGAAATCAATGGTGACGGAGGCCCCACGCTCCTGCTGATTGGTGTAAATCAGCCAGCCGGCAATCATCAGAGCAATCAGCGGCAGCAGCCAGAATGGCGACAGGCGACGCTTGTTTTTCACCGTCGCTTCGGTTGGTGTCCCGGACGTATTATCTTGCATTGTTATTCCACATCAGTGTTATCCCACATCAGTCGGCTATCCAGCCATTCAACGGCAAGGATAGTGAGAATCACCGCCGCGCCAAAGTAAAAAGCAGCAGGCCCCATGGTGAAAGCGAGTAATTGATCGCGATTGACAAGCGACATCGTCAGGGCAATCACAAATAAATCGAGCATAGACCAGCGGCCAATCCAGCGGATAACGCGCAGCATCTTCATGCGCATCATGATATTGCCTTCTGACCGGAGATGGATACTGACCAGCAGCCCGAACAGCACCATCACTTTAGTAAACGGCACCAGAATACTGGCAATAAACACCACCAGCGCAACAGGAACATTGCCTGATGCGAGCGAAAGAATGCCGGAGAAGATCGTGTCTTCTGTACGGGCGCCGTTGACATAAATAATTGATATGGGCAACAGGTTAGCGGGGAACAGTAAAATGATGGAAGCAATCAGTGCTGCCCAGGATTTTTGCAGACTGTGCCGCTGGCGTAAGCGAAGCGGAATATGGCAACGAGGGCAACGCCCCCGATTGTCAGGCGAACTGGTGAAATGGCAGGAAAGGCAGATTCGATAGCGATCTGGCGAAATCAATGGCCTCATGCGCGGGTAAAACCGTTGCCAAAGCTGGTCGGTATTTAAGTGAATCAGCGTCAACAGACTTAAGCTCATCAGCGCCAGAAAGGCGACCAGCCCGATACCCGCCTGAACATCCGCGAATTCACGGACTTTGATCGCAGCGACGGCCATACCGACCAGATAGATATCCAGCATCATCCACTCTTTTAACCGTTGCAACATGAGCAGGATGGGGCGCAGATTCATGCCGATTCGGGGGGCAAAGAACAGGTATAACAGCGAAAAGACCAGCGTGAGCGGCGCACCAACGGTACAGAAGGCGACCATGCTTGCCGTGAGCGGATGCCCCTGGCGGGTGATCTGCCAAATGCCTTCAAACAGGCTGGCATTGATGGTGACGCCCAGAAGACGAATACTGATTAACGGTTCAGTGAAGGCAAACGGCATCAATACCAGCATGGCAACGGCCATTGCAGCCAGTCGAGAAATCGGCCAGTCTCTGCCCGAGCTGACTTTGGCATCGCAGCGTGGACAGTTCGCTGTCTGGTTACGCTTCAACGACGGTAGCGCAAAAAAAGCATCACATTCTGGGCAACGATGATAACGATCGATCGCAGGTACAGACCTTTTCGCCCCCTCGGTTAACGGCGGTCGGGGAGAAGGAAACGGCGCAGGACTGGCGATAGTCTGTATTTTCATTTTTCCTGCGATCCGGTAGAAGGTGTTGAGTTCCGTTATATTCACGATAGATAACGTATTCACAGCTATTTAGTGTAACTGAAGGCTCAACGAATGATAAATTCATATAAGGCTCTGATCTCTGCCCGATATTATTTTTCAGGTGGAAATAGCACGATATGCGTGACAGCGTTACAGTAAAGCGAATGATTCTTCGCGCGAAGGCGCTAATCTTATGGCATTCTGTAACCGATGCTAATGCAGTCTGTGCGGGAATTGTTCGCACTGTGTTGAAAAGACAACGATATACTTTATGAATAAACAAGAATTTTATCAGGATCTCATTCGCGACATGTCATCGCTTATCGCGGATGAAAACCGTTTTATTACGATCTTATCAAACAGTAGTGCGCTGCTGTTTGAGCGTTTGGATGGGGTTAACTGGGCAGGATTTTACCTGTTGGATAACGACACGCTTTTCCTGGGGCCGTTTCAGGGCAAGGTTGCCTGTGTGCGTATTCCTGTTGGCAAAGGTGTATGCGGTACGGCGATAGCTGAAAATCGCATTCAGCGCGTGGATGATGTTCATGCGTTCCCCGGTCATATCGCCTGTGATGCCGCGAGTAATGCGGAAATCGTGCTACCGCTTGTCGTTAACGGGCAACTGATTGGCGTTCTGGATATTGACAGTACCCTTTATCAGCGTTTTGACGCGGATGATGAAGAAGGTCTGAAGGCCGTGGTTAGCGTACTTTGTGCTCAACTGGAAGCGAGCGATGTGATGACATTCATCAATTCTCTCATGTTGAGACAAGGTTAACGTGGCAATTGCCGATGGCGTCATTATAATGACGCCTGTTCATGCCTGCGCCGGTTGGCAAACCCGTTGTAATCAGGAAATTTCATGGAAAATCAACCTAAGTTGAACAGTAGTAAAGAAGTTATTGCCTTTTTGGCAGAGCGGTTCCCGCTTTGTTTCACCACTGAAGGTGAAACTCGTCCGTTAAAGATCGGTATTTTTCAAGATCTTGTTGAGCGTGTACCGGAGTCCGATAACGTCAGTAAGACGCAATTACGCTCTGCGCTGCGTCTTTATACCTCAAGCTGGCGCTATCTGTACGGTGTAAAATTGGGTGCCCAACGTGTCGATCTGGATGGTAATCCGTGCGGCGAGTTGGAACAGCAGCATGTCGATCATGCCCGCACGCAGTTGGAAGAAGCGAAAGCGCGAGTTCAGGCTCAGCGCGCTGAGCAGCAGGCGAAAAAACGTGAAGCAGCCGGAGAATCGGCAGATGCGGCACGTACTCCTCGTCCCGCTCAGAAGCGTGCGCCACGTCGCGATGCTTCAAGCAATGCACCGCAAAACAATGCGTCTCAAAACCGTGCGTCTCAAAACCGTGCACCGCGTAAACCACGTCAGCCTTCTTCCGACCAATCGCAGTCCTCTTCTCAGCAATCAGCCAATGCTCAATCTCGTCAGGCAAAACCTGCCAGCAATGAGCGTCAGCGGGTCGCGGTTACGGATGTTTCCAAACTGCAAATCGGTCAGGAAATCAAAGTCAGAGCCGGCAAAGACGCCATGGATGCCACCGTGCTTGAAATTGCCAAAGGCGAAGTCAGAGTACAATTGGCTTCTGGACTGGCAATGATTGTACGCGCAGAACATTTGCAGTTCTGATACGGAGGCCAACCTGGGCATGAACAACTTAGTCAGAATAACCGCCATCGCAGGCTTACTGCTGGCGGGCTCTAGTTTTGCAAATGAAAACATTACGCGTGTTGAGCAGATCCCTCAGCTACATCAGGAGCCTCAACATGCTACCGTTAGCGACCGGGTGGCCTCACGTTTCCTGCGTTCGCATTATCGCCAGTTTATGCTGGATGCGCAGTTTTCTGAGAAAATTTTTAACCGCTACCTCAACATGCTGGACTACAGCCACAACGTGCTGTTGGCCTCTGATGTGGCGCAATTTGCCGGGCAAAAAGCCCAGTTGGGTGACGCGCTGAAATCCGGTCAACTGGACGTTCCGTACGCGTTATATAATCTGGCGCAGAAGCGTCGGTTTGAGCGTTTTCAATATGCGCTGTCGCTGCTGGATAAACCGGTCGATCTGACGGGCAATGACACGTTTGAGCTTGATCGCAGCAAAGCCCCTTGGCCGCAGAACGTCGGTGAGCTTAACCGCCTGTGGGATGCCAAGGTAAAATATGACTGGCTCAGCCTGAAGCTGACCGGTAAAGATGATAAAGACATCAAAGAGACGCTAACCAAGCGTTACCAGTTTGCGATTCGCCGCTTGGCGCAGAGCAACAGCGAAG
Source organism: Pectobacterium sp. 1950-15 (assembly GCF_037136835.1). Classification (NCBI taxonomy): domain Bacteria; kingdom Pseudomonadati; phylum Pseudomonadota; class Gammaproteobacteria; order Enterobacterales; family Pectobacteriaceae; genus Pectobacterium; species Pectobacterium sp. 1950-15. The sequence goes on from NZ_JBBBQR010000016.1 coordinate 28,904, forward strand.
ATGTTTTCCAACTCGTTATGAACGCCTTTGCGCGTGAAATCGACCCGCATACCAGCTATCTGTCACCGCGTAACACCGAGCAATTCAATACCGAAATGAGCCTGTCGCTCGAAGGGATTGGTGCGGTGCTGCAGATGGATGACGACTACACCATGATTAATTCCATGGTGCCCGGTGGGCCGGCAGCGAAAAGCAAAAACATTACCGTGGGTGACCGTGTCGTTGGCGTAGGCCAAAGCGGCAAGCCGATGGTCGATGTTATCGGCTGGCGTCTGGATGATGTGGTCGCGCTAATTAAAGGGCCAAAAGGCAGCAAGGTGCGTCTGGAAATTCTGCCCGCAGGCAAAGGGACGAAAACCCGTATTGTCACGCTGACGCGCGAACGTATCCGTCTTGAAGATCGTGCGGTCAAAATGTCCGTCAAGACGGTCGGCAAAGACAAAGTCGGCGTGCTGGATATCCCCGGCTTCTATGTCGGCCTAACGGATGACGTAAAAGTTCAGCTTCAGAAGCTGGAAAAACAGAACGTCAGCAGCATTGTGATTGACTTACGTACTAACGGCGGCGGTGCGCTGACGGAAGCGGTAGGGCTTTCCGGCCTGTTTATTCCTAGTGGCCCCGTCGTTCAGGTACGCGATAATAATGGCAAAGTGCGTGAAGACAGCGACACCGACGGCATTGTGTATTACAAAGGCCCGCTGGTGGTACTGGTAGACCGCTTTAGTGCTTCCGCTTCCGAGATCTTTGCGGCGGCGATGCAGGATTATGGTCGTGCCTTGATCGTGGGTGAACCGACGTTTGGTAAAGGCACCGTGCAGCAGTATCGCTCGCTGAATCGGATTTACGATCAGATGCTGCGTCCCGACTGGCCAGCGCTGGGTTCCGTGCAATACACGATTCAGAAGTTCTATCGCATTGACGGCGGCAGTACTCAGATGAAAGGCGTGACGCCTGACGTGATGATGCCCACCGGTACGGAAACGGTAGATACCGGCGAGAAGTTTGAAGATAACGCGCTACCGTGGGACAGCATCAAAGCGGCTAACTATACGAAGAGTGGCGATCTGAAAGCGCTGATTAGCACACTGAATGAGCATCATCAGGAGCGTATCGCTAAAGATCCTGAGTTCCAGTACGTCGCGCAAGATATTGCCCGCTACAACGCGCTGAAGGATAAGCGCAACATCGTGTCGCTCAATCTTGCTCAGCGCGAGAAAGAGAATGACGATGATGAAGCGATGCGTCTGAAGCGGATTAACGATCGACTGGCGAGAGAAGGTAAGAAACCGCTCAAAGCGCTGGAAGATTTGCCGAAAGATTATCAGGCTCCCGATCCTTATCTGGATGAAACGGTGAAAATCGCTCACGATTTAGCGCAGGAACAGAAAGACTGATACGCTAAAATCGCCCTGATTGTCTGAGATCGTCAAGCGCCCTGTGGGTTATCCAACAGGGCGCTTTTTTTTGAAGATAATCGTTGTTTTCACAGCAGTACTGCGTTGAATACGGCAGGATATGTATTGTAGTAAATGGCGATTAACGAATCTTGGTGGGTGAACAGCCAAAACGGGTTTTAAACTGTTCGGAAAAACGCGCCGAGGATTTATATCCGCAGGCTTCAGCCAGACGTTGCATACTCCATGACGTCGTCTGCACCAGCATCATCGCGTGCTGCATTCGCGTCTCCAACAACAGCACTTCAAAACGCGTCTGCTCGGTGGATAGTCTCCGGCGCAGCGTAGCCTCGCTCATCGCCAGCCGTCGCCCCGCAGACTGTGCAGTCCAGTGATGTTCCGGTTCTTCACTGATAAGCGCACGCAGCTGTGTCGTAATGCCAGGCTGCGGCGGTGCGCCAAAATGGTATCCCCGTTCCGACAGCACCAGCAGCATATCCATCAGACGCAGTTCGAGGCGCGATTCACTGAGTGCATCGCTCGTAATACCCTCAACCAGATACTGTAATGTGCGGATAAGTTCGTCATCCAGTGCGAGGCATGTGAAAGGAGCAGGATGATGGACAGGAGCTAATTTTTCAGGATAGCGGTGATAAAACCGTGCCAAAAGCGTGGATGAAAACGTCAGAAAGACTGACCGGAAAACGGCATCATGACCGCCGGGCGTTTTCGTCAAATCGGCACTGGCATCAGGCGTAATCAGGCAAAGCTGAGACGGGGTATCGACAATCGTTGTGCCATTCTGTTCGAGAAGGGTCAAGTGGCCGGAGAGAACCAGCAGCAGCGTGGCTTCATAAAAATGAAAACGGGTTGTCTGCTGCGGCGTGCGCAAGTGCGGCTGAGCTAGCGCACACAGGCCATACCGCTGTAGCGGCTGGCCTGACGGCAATGTCCAGTCCGCCTCACGAAGAGGCGGAGTCGCTGAGCGTAATACGGTCACGTTTGTAGCCTGTCATTCTTATCACGCGTCATTTTCATCACTTATTATGAATCACAACAAGGCTGGGTTCAGCGTATACAGCCCGGTGAGTTTGGCTTCCGCTAATACAGGGGCGTTGGCGAGTGCAGCACGGGCATTCGCCCCGTTAAGCTCACCCTCGATCGCTAAAGACGGCGTTGCGAGAGCGTAAAGCGTGAAAATGTAGTGATGAACCCGCGCATCGTTCCACGGCGGGCAAGGGCCATCATAGCCATAGTAGGTGCCTTTCATCTGCTCGTCTGTGGCAAACCAGGCGGTGTAATCATTAATGCCGTGTCTGAGGCCTGTTGGTGCATCCGGGCCTGCTTTCCCACGTGGGGTAATCGTATTGGAATGCGAAGCGGCGGGAATCTCACTGACGTTGGCTGGAATATCCAACAATAGCCAGTGGTAGAAATCGACACGTGGCAGAGACGCGCTAACCTCACGACCTTCCTGATTCACATCGTCACCACGGCTGGGGACATCCGGGTCGTGGCAGATCAACACGAAAGACTGCGTCCCTTCGGGCGCGCCGTGCCAGGCAAGATGAGGATTGTGGTTAGAAGACAGTGCAATGTGGCTATTTGCGTCCGGTACGGCAAAGGCAAACTCGCCCGGGATAGTGCCGCCGTCCTGAAAACTGTGGCTGGAGAGTTGTAGCATGGTGGTGCTCCTTATCGTGATTCCGGTGGGTGTGGCATCATTATAGAAGAAGCGGAGCACAATTATTTTCCTAATGCCGTCAGGATAATGCTTTTAGCTGTCAATTTGAGGGGGTGAGATGCTGTGAGGCAATGTGAAAAAACGGCTTCCGATAAGGGAAGCCGTTATGACGTAGTTGGTGTGTATCGCGATAGCGCGTGCGACTAACGACCCGCTTTTAGCTGCTGGAAGTAGGTTTCATACAGCGCGCTGGCGCTGCCAACGTCGTTCTGCCATTCGCCTTTTGCGATGGTGTCATCATCCGGGTACAGCGTTTTGTCCCCTGAAACCTCCGCTGGCAGTCGTTTTTTCGCTGCCAGATTTGGCGTCGGATAGCCGATCGTTTCCGCAACCTGTGCCGCCACTTCCGGGCGCAGCAGGAAATCGATCAGCTTCATCGCGCCGTCAACGTTTTTGGCATTGGCCGGAATCGCCAGACTGTCCATCCAGAAGATGCCGCCTTCTTTAGGCCAGATGACGTCCAACGGTGTGCCTGCCTGACGCGCCACGTAGGCAGAGCCGTTCCACACCATACCCAGATTGACTTCGCCTTCGATAAACGGGTTGCCGGGGTTGTCTGAGTTGAACGTCAGCACATTCGGCATCAGCGCTTGCAGCTCTTTATACGCGGCCTCAATTTCTTTCGGATCGGTGGTATTCGCGGAATAACCCAGCTTACGCAGGGCAATTTGGAATACCTCGCGCGCATCGTCCGTCAGCAGCAGGCTGTTTTTATACTTCGTATCCCATAGGTCGGCCCAGCGGGTGACGCTGGCGGGGTCAATCACTTCATGATTAACACCAATTGCCGTCGCGCCCCAGATATAGGGAATCGAGTAGTCATTGTTCGGATCGAAGGACTTGTGCAGCAGGTTCGGATCGAGATTATGGAAGTTGCTGAGCTTGCTGGTATCAATCTTTTGCAGCATGCCTTCTTTGCTCATCTTGGAGATGAAATAGGTTGATGGCACGACCAGATCGTAGGCACCGTCTTTATAGGTTTTCAGCTTGGCATACATACTCTCGTTGGATTCATAGGTGGAGTAAATCACCTTGATGCCCGTTTCTTTAGTGAACTGTTCCAACAGACCCGGCGGCACGTATTCGGTCCAGTTATAGAAATAGAGCGTTTTGCCGTCGTTAGCATTGGCGGTACTGATGCCAAATGCCAGCGCACAGGCTGCCAGTAGGTGTGGCCACTTTTTCATTATGTTTACCTCTTTACGAGTCCCAAAGGAAATACCCACCTGGAATAGGTTCTTACAGGCAGATATGAAAAAACCGATATTCATCGTGCTTGCCGCCACCTTATTTTCCGGTGCGGTCGCGTAAAATCAGCTGACTACTGAGCACTAGCACGAGCGACAGAATGAGTAAAATTGTCGCCAACGCGTTGACTTCAGGGGAGACGCCAACCTTCACCATCGAGTAAATCTTCAACGGCAGAATTTCATACGCGGGGCCGGTGACAAACGAGGACACCACCACGTCATCCATCGACAGCGTAAAGCTGAGTAGCCAACTGGCTGCCACCGCGGGCATCGCCAGCGGCAGAATGATTTTGCGCAGAATAATCACTTCGCTGGCACCCAAATCGCGCGCGGCTTCCAGCATCCGCACGTCAAAACCTTTCAGGCGCGAATAGACGGTCACCACCACAAACGGCAGGCAGAACGTGATGTGGGAAAACAGCAGCGACCAGAATCCGAGCGAGATGCCCAGCAGCATGAAGAGCACCAGCAGTGAGATCGCCATCACGATATCCGGCGACATCATCACCACGAACAGCATGCCGCCGACAAAAGGTTTGCCGCGAAAGCGGTAGCGATACAGCGCAACGGCGGTTAGGGAACCAATTAGCGTAGCGAACGTTGCAGAAAAAACGGCCATCGTCAGCGAATGCTGTGCGGCCTGAAGCAGGCTGTCATTGTTCATCAGCAGCCGATACCAGTCCAGCGTAAATCCCTGCCAGTTGATGCCAAAGCGCGCCTGATTAAAGGAGTTCACGATCAGAATAATGATCGGGATGTACAGGTAAGCGTAAATGATGGACATAAATCCACCGCGGATTAAGCGTCCGGTCATTCCAGCTCTCCCTTTTTGTTCAGCAGGCGGGCTGTGCGGTAGTAGATAAACAGCAGCACACCCATGACCAGCGTCAGGCAGATACTGGTCGCGGCACCAAACGGCCAATCGCGGATATTGAGGAACTGGCTTTTAATGACGTTACCGATCAGCAGATTCTTGGCTCCGCCCATCAGGTCGGCCACGAAAAACAGTCCCATGGCGGGCAGCAGCACCAGCAGGCAGCCAGCGATAATCCCCGGCATGGTCAGCGGGATTACCACGCGAGTAAAGGTTTGCCACTTATTGGCACCCAGATCGCGGGCGGCTTCCAGGTAGGATTTATCGAGCTTCTCAATGCTGGAATAGAGCGGCAGCACCATGAAAGGCAGCAGGATGTAAATCAGGCCGAGAATCACGGCTTCGGAGGTGTACATGATCCGCAGCGGCGTATCAATCAGGCCAGTCCAGAGCAGGAATTCATTCAGGTGGCCGCGCGTACTCAGAAAAATTTTCAGCCCGTAAATGCGGATCAGTGAGTTGGTCCAAAACGGCACAATCAGCAGAAACAGCATCAGCGGCTGAATTTTTTTCGGTAAGCGCGCCAGAATAAAAGCAAACGGATAGCCCAGCAGCAGACAGCAGAGCGTGGCGATAACGGCCATGTTCAGCGAATGCAGCAAGACTGAAGCATAAAGCGGATCGACCAATCGCGTATAGTTTTCCAGCGTAAAGACCAGACTGACGAAATGTGTGTCGTCGCGTGTCAGAAAGCTGGTTGCGATGATCATCAGGTTGGGCAGGAAAACGAATAGCACCAGCCAGGCAACGATGAGTGTGATAATGATGTTTTGAAAGCGTTTACGCGACTTCTTCATCGTGCAGGACAACCTCCCAGCTTTCCACCCAGGTGACGTCGACTTTCTGGTTGAGTGAATGATCGAAGTCGGGATCGTCTTCGTTAAAGAACTCGCTGACCATGACCATCTTGCCGTTTTCCAACTCGATGTTGGATTCCAGCGTCATGCCTTTATAGTTGCGCTCGCGCACGTAACCCACCATCCCTTCCGCCTGCATACCGTCGGCCAGTTCTTCGACGCGTAAATCTTCTGGTCGCAGCAGCACGTTGAGGTGTTGGCCGACGGTGACCGGAAAGCTTGCGGTGATAACGCACTCATGGCCTTCGACCTGAGCGCGCACCCGCTGTTCGTCCAACGGCTCCAGCACGATGGCATCAAAGATATTGATTTCACCGATAAAGCTGGCGACGAATAGGTTTTTCGGCTCTTCGTAGATTTCACGCGGTGTTCCGTCTTGCTCAATACGTCCGTCGCGCATCACCACGATACGGTCGGACATGGTCAGCGCTTCTTCCTGATCGTGCGTGACGAAAATAAAGGTGATGCCCAGCTTACGTTGCAGCGCCTTCAGTTCGTTCTGCATCTGCTTACGCAGTTTATAATCGAGCGCGGACAGGGATTCATCCAGTAGCAGAACTTTTGGCTGATTGACGACGGCGCGGGCGATGGCAACGCGCTGTTGCTGACCGCCGGACAACTGGTGCGGGCGGCGCTGTGCCAGTTCCTCCAACTGCACCATTTTCAACGCGTCAATCACGCGTGGCGCAATCTCTGCGGCGGGCGTTTTCTGCATGCGCAGGCCAAACGCCACGTTCTCAAACACGCTGAGGTGAGGAAACAGGGCATAGCTTTGAAATACGGTATTAATGTGTCGCTGCTCGGCGGGCTGGTGGGTGATGTCCTGCTCTTCCAGCATGACATTGCCGCTATCGACCGTTTCCAGACCGGCAATCAGACGCAGTACGGTGGTTTTGCCGCAGCCGGATGGGCCAAGTATCGTGAGAAACTCACCGTTATTAATGGTGAGATTAAAATGTGAAATGATGTCTTTGCCATCAAAGCCTTTATGGACGTTGAGCAATTCAACGACCGGCACAGTCAGGGAGTTTTCTTTCATTAAGATCTAGCTCTATATTCCTGATTTGGCCGACCAACGGTATTGCCGTTGCATCGTACCAAGGGTTATCACCTTTCAGACAGCGTGCGCAGTTAAGGGCGGCATTTTACGGGAAACGTTGCTTAACGCCAACTTGTGTGGCCCTACGTCTGGCCAATTGGTGGTGATTCAGCCAATGAATTTACGTATATGTTTCCTGATTGTTACCTGATTGGGGCGCTCTTCGTGATGGAGGCGCCGCTTTTTGGCCTGAATTCTGATCTGACAGTTTGTTAAATCGGAAAAAAACTGACCTGACGCAATATCTACCGGGGTAGCCCTATCCATAATGCCTTTCAGGGTTCAGGGGGCATAAATAAGATGGATAAATTACTCGACAGATTTTTGAACTACGTTTCATTTGATACACAGTCTAAATCCGGCGTTCGGCAGGTGCCGAGCACCGACGGTCAACTGAAGCTGGCGCGTGCGTTGCAGCAAGAATTGCTCGATCTGGGATTTGAACAGGTTGTACTCAGCAAGCAGGGCTGCCTGATGGCGACGCTTCCGGCTAACGTTGCCTGGCCCGTTCCGGCAATCGGCTTTATTTCTCATATGGATACATCACCGGATTTTAGCGGCAAGAATGTTAATCCGCAGATTCTGGAAAACTACCGCGGCGGCGATATTGCCTTAGGCGTGGGGGATGAAGTGCTGTCACCCGTAATGTTCCCGGTGCTGCACCAGCTACTGGGGCACACGCTGATTACCACCGATGGCAAAACGCTGCTGGGAGCGGATGATAAAGCGGGGATTGCGGAAATTATGACCGCGCTGGTGCGCCTGAAAAAAAGCCATCTCCCGCACGGCGATATTCGCGTTGCCTTTACACCTGATGAAGAAATTGGCAAGGGCGCTCAGTTTTTTGATGTGAAAGCGTTTAACGCACAGTGGGCCTATACCGTGGACGGCGGCGGTGTTGGCGAACTGGAGTATGAGAATTTTAACGCCGCGTCGGTTCAGGTGAAAATTGTGGGCAACAATGTGCATCCCGGTAGCGCCAAAGGCGTGATGGTTAATGCACTGACGCTCGCTTCTCGCTATCACCAGCAGGTGCCAGAGAGCCAATCACCGGAGCAAACGGACGGCTATCAGGGGTTCTACCACCTTCACAGCATGAAAGGCTCTGTAGAGCGTGCAGATTTGCATTACATCGTTCGGGATTTTGACCGCAACGGCTTTGAACTGCGTAAACAAACCATGCTGGATATTGCGGAAAAGGTCGGCGCAGGGCTGCACCCGGATTGCTACATTGAAGTCACGATTACCGATACCTACTACAACATGCGTGAGCAGGTTGAGCAGCATCCGCACATTATTGCGCTGGCGCAGCAGGCGATGCGGGATTGCGATATTGAACCGAATATGAAACCGATTCGCGGTGGCACTGACGGCGCACACCTGTCATTTCAGGGGTTACCGTGCCCGAACCTGTTTACCGGCGGCTACAACTATCATGGCAAACATGAGTTTGTCACGCTCGAAGGCATGGAAAAGGCGGTTTCTGTGATTATGCGCATTGCTGAATTGACGGCGCTGCGTGCGAAGCCGTAATAGCTTCTATCCTGAAGAGATGAATAAGGCGGGAAATTCCCGCCTTATTATTGTGTTAACGATTATTCAGACTTGGCCTTAATCCGCGAAGTACCAGTAGCCGCTGTTGATCAGCACGGTGAGTTGCGCGAGGAAGGAAGGATCTTCCAGTGCAACGCCCAACTGTTCCGCATCAATCGTCGTGTGCTCAGCTAATGCAAACAGCGCCGCCTTGTGCGTGCTGTTCACTTTCTCACCGTTAACGAAGCAACTATCCCCAACGCAGATGACCCGCAGGCCACCTAAACGACGCAGTGGCTCACCCTGTTGCAGATATTCATACACTTCGCCAGCCTGATAAGGTGGCTCCGGCGGTGAGAGATCGAGCTCATGGCGGGACTGGGAAATAAACTCACCAAACCAGTTCTGAAAATGCTCCGGCTGTTGTACCAAATCCAGCATCATTTTTTGCAGTGCATCCAGCTCTTGCGGTAGCACGCTGGCGATATGCTCACGAGAGGGAATCTCGGGATCGCTGTAGCGATGGCTGCCGAGCTCACGGGAAAGCACATAGTCCGCAAAGCCGCTGACTAGCTCGCGTGCATTTGGCGCCCGGAACCCCACCGAGTAATTCAGCGAGTTCTCCAGCGAATAGCCTTCGTGTGGGAAACCCGGTGGAATATAAATGATATCGCCCGGTTCCAACTCTTCATCAATAATCGCGTCAAATGGCTCGACCTGTAGCAGGTCTGGGTGCGGACAGTGCTGTTTCATCGGTATTTTTTCACCGATGCGCCAGCGGCGACGTCCCGTACCCTGAATGATGAACACATCATACTGATCCAGATGCGGCCCTACGCCACCGCCGGGAACGGAAAATGAAATCATCAAATCATCAGTACGCCAGTCTGGCAGTTGTCGAAATGGCTGCATCAAGGCAGAGGAGGGCTCATGCCAGTGATCGACGGCCTGTACCAGCAGCGACCAGTTGCTTTCCCCCAGATGATCGTAGCTCTCGAAAGGACCGTGGCTGACTTGCCAGCGCCCGTTTTGATGGCTGACCAGACGGCTATCGACCTCGTTTTCCAACGCCAGACCGGCGAGTTCGTCAGGTGAAATCGGATCGATGAAATGCGTGAAGCCGCCTTTAATCAGGAGCGGGCGCTTTTGCCAGTAGTTCGCTAAAAAATCCTGCCAATCGAGATTGAGTTGATAGTCCATACTGTTTTCCAGAAACTCGTTTTTGAGGAAATGACTGTTCTTGAAGACATGATTTTTCTTGAAATAATCAGTATTTTAAAACAATCCGCATTGTGGCAATAAGTTTATACTCTAAATAATTCGAGTTTCATGCAGGCGGCAAGAGAAGGACAAATTCGTCAGGAACGAATTTGACCAGCCAACGGCTGGCCTTCGGTGAGAGACAGGATGTCTCTCATTTCATCCCGATGAGCTTACTTAAGTAAGTGATTCGGGTGAGCGAACGTAGCCAACGTACATGCAACTTGAAGTATGACGAGTATAGCGGAAGCATCGCGCGCTGTACTGCCTTTCACCCCTCATTCTGGCTCAGGTTCTGGCGGGAGAAAATGGCTTCGACTCGGGCACCGCCCAGTGTGCTGTCGCTGATGAGGATCTCACCCTGATACTGTTCGATAATTTCGACGGCGACGGCAAGGCCGATACCTTGCCCGGGGCGCATGCGATCGGCGCGCTGGCCGCGCAGAAAAATCATTTCGCGCTTACTCTCGTGGATGCCAGGGCCGTCGTCATCGACAATCAGATGCAGCTTGTGGTCGGAGTATTGCACGCTAATCTCGACAAACTCCAGACAGTACTTACAGGCGTTATCAAGAATATTGCCCATCACTTCCATAAAGTCATTCTTCTCACCGACGAAGGTCAGTTCGGGCGGAATATCGAGCGTCAGCACCACGCCTTTGCGTTGATACACCTTGTTCAGCGCGGAACACAGGCCATCCAGCAGCGCCGGAACCGAGTGCACTTCGCGTATCAGTAAATTATGTTCGGAGCGTACGCTGGCGCGATGCAGGTAATAGCCAATCTGCTGCGAGATGCGGCTGATCTGGGCCAGCATAATAGGCTCAGCCTGATCGATAGTGATTTCTTTACCGGTACGCAGCGCGCGTAATGTGGTCTGCAAGACGGCCAGCGGTGTTTTCAAACTGTGAGTGAGGTCGGTGAGCGTCGTGCGGTACTTATGGTAGCGCTGGCGTTCATTATTCAGCAGGATATTCAGGTTTTTCACCAGACTGAACAACTCGCGCGGCGGATTTTCATCCAACTGTTCGCGCGTGCCTTTTTCCAGCTCGGCGATCTGTTTTACCAAATGCTGAATAGGACGCAGGCTCCAGTGGGCGCCCAGCCACAACAGAGGAAGCACCAGCAGCAGGTTGGCGATCAGAACATAGCTGAACCACTCCCACACGACGTCTTCCTGCTGGAGCTCCTGTGGAATGCGATCGACGACAACAATCGTGATGGAAGGGAGATGCTCGGTCTTAGGATAAACGTTAACGGCGATGGAATGCGTTAACGCATTGCTGTGTGCGCCATTCAGCGCTCGCAGACTGCCCAGTAACAAGGTATTGCCCGTTAATACCGCGCTGCTGGTATCGGTGTCGGTATCCAATTCATGATAGGCCGTCTTATTCAGCCATTCCGGATTGATCAGCGCTTCCAGCTCGGGAACGTGCTTTTCGCGCCAGAGCATGTTGCCATGCTCATCGTATATCAACACCAGTGTGGGAAAGTTGATATCAACGTCGGGCGGCGTGATGATGTTCAGTTGGTTATCGCGCCACTGTGCAAGGCTGTAGTAGAGGTTACTCTCGCCGCGTAGCAAGCGGAATGAAGTTTTATCAAAGTTGACGCTGTAGCCGATAATGGCGACGACGCCATAGGCTAGCGACAACGCCAGCACAATGGCCGCTGTCGCGAGTAAAAAACGAATACGAAGCGAGAAGGGCAGCTTCTTATCACTCATACTGAGCCTGACGGCGTATCAATATCAAAACGATATCCTTGTCCACGCACGGTCGTGATCACATCCGGCGCGTCTGCCTGCTGAATTTTCTTACGCAGTCGCCCCATCAGCACGTCAATAGTATGACTTTCCCGCAATTCTGCATCCGGGTACAGCTGTAGCATCAGCGACTCTTTGCTGACGACTTTTCCTTTGTTGCGAATCAGCGTCTCGATAATGGTGTATTCGAACGCGGTGAGCTTGATAGGCGATCCGTGGATCACCAGCTCGCGGCGTGATAGGTCGATCTCAAAGGGCGGCAGGCTGATGACCTGCGATGCCAGCCCGCTGTTGCGTCGCATCAGCGCTTGCAAGCGCGCAACAACCTCTTCCATATGGAACGGTTTTGTCACGTAATCGTCCGCCCCGGCTTCCAGCACGGCAACTTTGTCCTGCCAGCCTTCACGGGCCGTCAGCACCAGAATCGGGAGTTTGACCTGATGCGCGCGCCAGCGACGGATCATGCTCATGCCATCTTCATCGGGTAACCCGAGATCGACAATGGCGATGTCCGGCATATTCTCATGCAGAAAATAATCCGCTTCTTTGGCGTCAGACACGGCGTCAACCTGATGCCCCATTTCGTTCATCTGAACGGTTAAATGGTGGCGCAATAATACATTATCTTCAACGACCAGAATCCGCATCGTTATATCCTCTGTCGAATAGATAGGGCCATATTTATGGAAATATTTTTATGTATCCTATCTTTCATCTGCCACGTATGTCGCTCCCGCGTATCAACATTATACGCAGAGAACGTTATTTATTTTATTTGTTAAATTATCCACAGGGAGAATAAACCGGGTTTAAACGGGCTGGAAATGCTTGGTCTTATACAAAATTGGCGGGCAGGGCGCCCGCCAGAGAGAGGTCACGTTCGGGTTTGAGAACGCTTATTTCAGGTCATCGACCATTGCGATAGCGCGGCCGATGTAGTTGGCTGGTGTCATGGCCTTCAGACGCGTTTTTTCCGCTTCCGGTAATGCCAGACCATCGATAAATTCCTGAATACCCGCGGCATCGACGCGTTTACCGCGCGTCAGCTCTTTCAATTTCTCGTACGGCTTTTCAATCCCGTAACGGCGCATGACCGTTTGGATCGGTTCTGCCAACACTTCCCAGTTGTGATCCAGTTCGTCAGCCAGACGATCGCGGTTCACTTCCAGTTTGCTGATGCCTTTCATCGTGGCCTGATACGCAATCAGCGCATAGCCAACGCCGACGCCCAGATTACGCAGCACGGTCGAGTCAGTGAGGTCACGCTGCCAGCGAGAAACTGGCAGTTTGCTGGCCAGATGCGCCAAAACGGCGTTCGCCAGACCCAGGTTGCCTTCTGAGTTTTCGAAGTCAATCGGGTTCACTTTATGCGGCATGGTGGAGGAACCGATTTCACCTGCAATAGTTTTCTGTTTGAAGTGATTTAGCGCGATGTAGCCCCAGATATCACGGTCAAAGTCGATCAAAATTGTGTTGAAACGCGCGATGCAATCGAACAGCTCGGCGATGTAATCGTGCGGCTCGATCTGCGTGGTGTACGGGTTCCAGTTGATGCCCAGCGAGGTGACAAAGCTTTCGCTGAACTGGTGCCAGTCTACTTCCGGGTAGGCAGCCAGATGAGCGTTATAGTTACCGACTGCGCCATTAATTTTGCCCAGAATCTCAACCTGTTGCAGTTGACGATATTGGCGTTCCATACGGTACGCCACGTTAGCGAACTCTTTACCGATGGTGGATGGCGTGGCGGGTTGACCGTGTGTGCGGGAAAGCAGCGGGATATCGCGGTATTCCTGCGCCAGCGTTTTCAGCGCATCAATGATTTGACGCCAGTGCGGCAGGATGACGTCGCGGCGAGCAGAATCCAGCATCAGCGCATGAGACAGGTTGTTGATATCTTCTGACGTACAGGCGAAGTGGATGAATTCGTTGACGGCGTGCAGTGCTGGAATCGCGGCAACTTTCTCTTTCAGAAAGTACTCAACGGCTTTCACGTCGTGGTTGGTTGTACGCTCGATGGTTTTAATGCGGGCCGCATCTTCTTCGCTGAATTCGGCGACAATTTTATCAAGGAAAGCGTTTGCGTCAGCGTCAAATGCAGGAACTTCCTGGATCTCTGCACAGGCTGCCAGTTTTTGCAGCCAACGTACTTCAACCTGCACACGGAATTTCAGCAAACCGAATTCACTGAAAATGGTGCGCAACGTGCTGACTTTATCGCCGTAGCGTCCATCAATAGGGGAAACGGCGGTCAGTGAGGATAATTCCATCGCAAGCAACTCCTGAGATTGGTTTCAATAACGATTAATTTCAATAAAACAATGAATTTAAATAACAACAACCGGTTTTGTGACGCTGGCGTTAATCACACCAGCGTCAGCGATAGCGGCAAGAATACCATCAAACGGATGGGCAACGCGCCAATATCTGTTTCGCTTCTTTGACCAACTGGCCGCGTGAAAACATCAACTGCAAGCGCCCGCCGCCAATTTGCTGCCAGAGCACCGCAGAGCGGATACCAGCTAGCAGCGCAGCGCGCACTTTCGCCTGCACCTGACTGTTTTTCAGCACTTCCGGTGAACCGGTAACCTGAATACGTGGCCCCAGCGTACTGATAACATCCACATAAATCGCCGCCAGTGCGCTCACAATCGTTTCGGAAAGCAGGTCAAAATGCTCCAACTGGCGCTCTAACTGCCCGATGCGTTTACCCAATTCGTCAAGCGCGGCGGGTTTCGCTTTCAGTTTGCGCTCTAGCGCAATCAGGCTGAAAGCATAGCGTGACAATTCCGCGCCCGCGCCTTTATTACTGCTGGTGTTCAGAATGCCTAACAGCGTTTCCACCCCAACTTTCAGGTTTTGCTCGTCATTGCCGTAAACGGCCAGTGTGGACGCCGGATTAAGGTTCAACACGCTGTTCAGCGAGGTATGCAGCACATCGTTATTACAGTGACCCGTATGGGCCAACTGCTGGACGACATGCGCTGATTGACAAATGCCCGCTAACGCCAGCGTAATCTCATAATAATTCTTAGCCACGGTTACTCCTGTAAGCGTTCTTCAATGATGCCGCCGCCAAGGCACACGTCGTCCAGATAAAAAACGGCAGATTGGCCCGGCGTCACGGCTGCAACGGGCTCATCAAAACGCACGGTAATGCGATCGTCGCCAAGTGGCGTGACGGTGCAGGGGATGTCCGCCTGACGATAGCGGGTTTTCACCGTACAACGTAATTCAGCGGTGAGCGGCTGACGGTCAACCCAATGCAACTGCTGTGCGATTAAGCCGTACGACATCAGGCGAGGGTGTTCGTGGCCCTGCGCGACATACAAAATATTGTTGGCGACATCTTTATCCACCACGTACCAGGGATCTTCGCCGCCGTCTTTGACGCCGCCGATGCCCAAGCCTTTACGCTGCCCCAGCGTGTGGTACATCAGCCCCTGATGTTGCCCCATCGGCTTGTTGTCGTCGACGGACAGAATCGGACCCGGCTGTGCAGGCAGGTAACGTGCTAGAAAATCAGTGAATTTTCGCTCGCCGATAAAGCAGATACCGGTAGAGTCTTTCTTCTTCGCGGTTGCCAGCTCGAGCGCTTCGGCGATCTTACGCACCTGCGGTTTTTCCAGCTCGCCGACAGGGAACAGACTTTGTGCGATCTGCTCGTGGCTCAGCGTATAAAGAAAATAGCTCTGGTCTTTGTTGCCGTCCATGCCGCGCAGCAAACGGCTTTTGCCGTCAACGTCATGACGACGAACATAGTGGCCTGTTGCGATATAATCTGCACCGAGATCCTCGGCAGCGAATTCCAGGAAGGCTTTGAATTTGATTTCTTTATTGCACAGGATATCGGGATTGGGGGTACGGCCCGCTTTGTATTCTTCAAGGAAGAGTTCAAACACGTTGTCCCAATATTCAGCGGCAAAGTTGACGGTATGCAACTCGATACCCAGCTTGTCGCAAACGGCCTGCGCATCGGCGAGGTCAGTGGCTGCTGAGCAATATTCCGTGTCGTCGTCCTCTTCCCAGTTCTTCATGAACAGGCCTTCAACATGATAGCCCTGTTGCTGTAACAGGTAAGCGGAAACGGAGGAATCAACACCGCCGGACATACCGACAATCACTTTTTTCTGGCTGTTATCTGACATGGAAGTCTCACGAACTGAAATTTACTGACGCATTGATGCGAAAAACAAGCGGCATATTTTAGCATGTTGAACCGCGGGCTGCATCGCTATTCCTGCTGTGCGGTGGCTCGCTCGCGCATGGCAGGAATAGCAGAATGCCTAGAACGGCCAGTTGAACGCGCCCAGTACCGTTAACGGATAGCGTTCTGGCTGCTGATAGCAGCGGATGCTTTCAGCCACCAGCGGCGAACGAAGCTGGTGAGAATGCAGAATTTCCTCTGCGGTCAGCCAGCGGCAGCATTCGATATCGCTGTCGTGCGGCTGGGTTGCGACCCGCTCAGGCAGATCGAGTGCGAAGCAAAAGCGTAAAAATGGCGTGCTGTCGGGCGCGATCCATTGGTGCAGACGTAAGAAACTCTGTGGCGTGGCCTGAATACCGGTTTCTTCCCATAGCTCACGGCTTGCCGCCTGAATCAGCGTTTCGTCCGCTTCCAGATGGCCCGCTGGCTGGTTCCACAATAATTTATCGTTAATCAACTCTTCGACGACCAGAAAATGGTTTTCGGCCTGTACCACACAGGCGACTGTCACATGAGGCTTAAACATCCGCTATCTCCTTCCATTCTCCGGGTAACAGGTTTTCTACCGTCTGATTGGCCATGCCGTATCGGATCAGACGCAAGGTAGGATAACCGATATTCGCCGTCATACGACGGACTTGCCGATTACGACCTTCATACAGCGTGATTTTTAGCCAGCAGTCAGGAATGCTTTTACGTTCGCGTATGGGCGGATTACGCGGCCACAGCCAGCTGGGTTCCGGGACGATTTCCGCCCCTGCGGGCAGCGTTTTGCCGTCATTCAGATCCAGACCTGTACGAAAGCGCGTCAGCGCGGCATCGTCAGGAATACCTTCGACCTGAACATAGTAAATTTTGGCTGTTTTTTGCGTTGGCTGGGTGAGGCGAGCCTGAAGTTTGCCGTCATTGGTCAGAATCATCAGACCTTCGCTGTCGCGATCCAGACGACCGGCGGCATAAATACCGCCAACCGGAATGTAGTCTTTTAGCGTACGGCGCCCGGCTTCATCAGTGAATTGTGGCAGGACATCGAAGGGTTTATTGAACAAAACGATGCGGCGCGGCGCGTTGTCAGGCTGCCTTTTTCTTGCCTGCTGTGAGCTGAATCGTTTAACTTTGTGATTTTTAACAGGGAATTTATTCATCATCTTTATAGTCGCGGAAAACAAAAGCATTATACTCGAAATGGTTTGCGATTGGCGCGGGCTAAATATTCAAGTAGTATTGACACGCATCTTACAAGTCATTAACAAAATTGCGCTCGAAGGAGAGGTTAATGGAAAGCAAAGTAGTTGTACCGACAGAAGGTCAGAAAATCACAGTTGATGCTCAAGGCAAACTGGTTGTTCCAAACAATCCGGTTATTCCTTTTATCGAAGGTGACGGCATTGGTATCGATGTAACGCCTGCCATGATCAACGTCGTTGACGCCGCTGTGAAGAAAGCCTATCAGGGCAAGCGCGCGATTTCCTGGATGGAAATCTATACCGGTGAAAAATCCACGCAGGTTTACGGTAAAGATGTCTGGCTGCCAGACGAAACGCTGGATTTGATCCGTGAATACCGTGTGGCGATTAAGGGCCCGCTGACAACGCCAGTCGGTGGTGGTATTCGTTCTCTGAACGTTGCACTGCGTCAACAGTTGGATCTGTATGTTTGCCTGCGTCCGGTACGCTACTACGAAGGTACACCTAGCCCGGTTAAACAGCCTGAGCTGACCGACATGGTGATCTTCCGCGAAAACGCCGAAGACATTTATGCAGGTATCGAGTGGAAAGCGGGTTCTGCTGAAGCAGACAAAGTGATCAAATTCCTGCGTGAAGAAATGGGCGTTAACAAAATCCGTTTCCCTGAGCAGTGTGGTATCGGCGTGAAGCCGTGTTCCGAAGAAGGCACCAAACGTCTGGTTCGCGCCGCAATCGAATACGCGATTACCAACGATCGTGATTCCGTCACGCTGGTGCACAAAGGCAACATCATGAAATTCACCGAAGGCGCGTTCAAAGACTGGGGATACCAGTTGGCGCGTGAAGAATTCGGCGGTGAGCTGATCGATGGCGGCCCGTGGGTGAAAATCAAGAACCCGAACACCGGTAAAGAGATCGTAGTAAAAGACGTAATCGCCGATGCGTTCCTGCAACAGATCCTGCTGCGTCCTGCTGAATACGATGTTATCGCTTGTATGAACCTGAACGGTGACTACATTTCTGATGCCCTGGCGGCACAGGTTGGCGGTATCGGTATTGCCCCGGGTGCGAACATCGGTGACGAATGTGCACTGTTTGAAGCCACGCACGGAACAGCACCGAAATATGCGGGTCAGGACAAAGTGAACCCAGGCTCCGTGATTCTGTCTGCTGAAATGATGTTACGTCACCTGCAATGGTTCGAAGCGGCTGACCTGATTGTTAAAGGCGTTGAAGGCGCGATCAAGAACAAGACCGTGACTTACGATTTCGAACGTCTGATGGAAGGCGCTAAGCTACGGAAATGTAGTGAGTTTGCGCAAGACATCATCGACAACATGTAATCTGTTGTTAAGCACAGATGAATATCAGGGGCCAATTTGGCCCCTTTTTCTTTACGAATGACCAATGTTCTGTGCATTGGGAATGAGCCGGAAGTACATGTGTTCGGGAATCGGGCTGTCCCAGCCACCGATGTACATCGCAAAGCCGATCGTGCCGAAAAGAATACCGAGCACCAGCACCGTCATCGTAATACCGGACAGCGCAGTTTGTCGCCATAGCGGTTTGGTTGTTTCGCTGCCTTTTTCCTGCGAGCCGGAAGGTTTCGTCAGTGAGAAATGGAGCGTTGAAGCCACCGGGCAGGATTCGACGCAGGTCATACAGGCCGTGCATTCTGCCGTTCTCACCTGAATCAGCTTATCCACCGGAATGTTAGACGGACATGCCTTGGCGCACTTGCCGCAATCGATACAGCTGGTGGCGTTGCGACGGATCTTGAAGGGCGACAGCAGCGAAAATACCCCCATGAGCGCGCCGTAAGGGCAGAGGTAACGGCACCAGAAATGGCGGACAAACAGACTGGTGAACGTGAAGAGAAAGACGCAGACCAGTGTGATGGTGCCGATATTACGAAAGAAGCCGAGCATTTTAACATCGGCGATCAGGCCGTAGGGCGACATCAGGAACATATAAATGCCTTGTGCCGGCATTGATAAGGCGATGTAGAGAAAAAAACCTAATAACAGATATTTCAGGCTGCGCAGCGGAATATCCAGCCATTTTGGAAGAATGAAATGGCGGCCAACTATTTTTTTCCCCAACGCACCTACCCACTCGGAAATCGTGCCGATAGGACACAACCAGGAACAGAACGATTTCTTCAGCAACAGGCTAATAAGAATAAATGCGGCAAGTAATAGCATTGACGCAAGGTGAATAGGAGGGAAGTTACCTGTTTCCCATGTGAACTTAGCGTTCATCAACCCGGCAATTGGCAGCCAGCCTTCAATACCACCCGGTCTCGGCATATAAAGACTTGTGCCGCCGGTTTCAAAGTAGCGTACCCAAAAATAGAAGGTGATGCCGATATAAACGTTGAACGCCAGTAGAAGAATTTGTGTTGCTCTGCGCCAGCTCAGAGCATTGCGCCAGTCGTTCCAGAGACGTTTTCCTCCGGTGGTGCCAGGACGGCGTTGCCACCGTTTTCTTGCTTTCTCACTCATTGCTCTCAATTGCCCCCATTTATTTTTTTCACTCGGCGCTTTCAACGCACCGAAGGGATCGTGGGGCAACGTTATCATGCTCTTAGCGGTCAAAAATTGATTTGTGCATTGTAAATGCATGTTTGTGGTTTTTTAGCTGACTGATGTAAATAAGGGGAGGGGAATAACGCGGTATTCATTGTATGGGGGATCGTGTGCTGGAAGGAATCCTTTCTAAGAGTAAAGCGTTAGCGATATCAAAAAGAATGGGTACAATAATGTACCCATTCTATTAATTGCCAGATGGTATTATCTTTGAGTCTCTCTATCATACTTCAAACTGCGTGCGTTGGCTGAGGGCAGCGTATAGGAATACCTTGTTGCATTTGCCACAATTCGAATGAATTAAGTTATATTTTATTAAAATCAGAGGTTATCGCTGTTAGTCAATTATCTATTTTTATTATTTTCCTTTAATTACCATCTGGTTGTTAATTTATGACTTTTTGTATTATGCCTGAGAGTGTTGTTTTGCCTGCAATTCCTCTTTTCGCATTGTTCTGACAATCTTATAAATCCATTGCAGCGAGACATTATATTTTTTGGCCAGCGCACTGTGATTGCGCCCGTCAAATTCTTCATAGATTTGAAGATCGCGCTGAGAAGCACGCCAGGATATTCCCATTGGGAAATAAACGTTTTGTCCACCCCAGACGGTCATCATATGTTTGGCAACGGCATTGCCGACCAGCTCAGCGGTTTGCGGATCTAACTCTGTGACGTTTTTGACCGTATCGGCCACGTGTTGAGAAAGTTCAACCAGAAGCTCAGGACCTTTACTGCGAAATTGTGGTTCAGTCATAAATCACCTTATTGTTATGCATGTGTGTTGTTACTGACGTGAAAACTGGGTTGTTATCTTTGCAGAGATTGCCCTGCTGCTATGCGTCTATTTAAAACTATAGTTGTTTTCGTGTCAACATCTTTAGTTTTAATTTGAGTTGTTTTTGGTTGTAAAAAGAAATGACAACCTGCGGGGCTGCGCGCAGAAGAGACCAGATGAAGGGCAAAAAAATCCCGCCATAGGGCGGGAAAGGAACACAGAGACAGGATGAATAACACAACATCAACAAGGGTTGATGAAACAATAGCATGGTGATTGTATAAAACTGTGGCGTGTGGGTAAGGTTATCTGAGCGAGGGTAAACGTTTTTTAGTGGCGCGGCGTTTATCCATAACGCGACGATTGGCGGCAGAAACACAAAGCCGGTGTCCGTATCGGTCCACCGGCTTTAGTGAGAGGAAAAGAGAGACGGCAATGGTGCGGGATGCCGCCAGTATCGGGACTATAGCAGCACCGAATACCAGAACACGCGGCCAATAATCTCGACGTCTGATTCGTAAGCTTCTTCGTCAGCTTCGCGATTGAAGCTATGGATGACGAGAAGGCCGCCAGGTTTGCGATAAAGCTGCTTGATTCGCTTGAGCTTATCGTTACCGCCGCCTTCCTGAGCGATGGCGTAGAGCTTGCCATCAATGATGCGTTTGTTGTTGGTATCAACCGCGACAGTGGTTCCATCAGGAATGATGGGTTCCATGCTGTCGCCCGCTGCCGGGAAACAAAGCACCCCTGAACCGTCCGTATTTGCGCCAACCTTACGCAGCGTAGCTTTAGAAAAACGGAGCTTAAAGCCGTTGTAATCTTCGCTTTGAACGCGTCCGTCGCCGCAGGCAAACTCAATATCCTTTAAAAAGGGCACTTCCACCTCGTCCTCTGATAGTTCTGTCGTGCTGTCCCAAGCTGATACGGTGCCCCATTCTGATTTTGGCGGAATGCTCGATTCCTGGACAGGTCGAGTTATCCCGTCGCTACGCATTGGGTCTTCGCCGTTTGCCAACCATTCAGGGCGAACATGTAGTGCATTGGAAAGCTCAACAATTTTGGTTGTCTGCGACGCTTTCCCCACCTCGATCTTCTGTATGGCGGCCTGAGATACGCCAATCAGGTCGCCAAGCGCTTTTTGGCTAAGCCCCTGTGCGATTCTGGCGGTCTTTAATCGTTCTGCAAGTGTCGTTTTCATCCGTTCAATGTACAACCTAGGTTGTCACTTATCAAGCGGGTATTAATCTTGTTTAAAAAAAACCAAAGTTATCTTTCATGGTGGACGCACGAGTTGTTCATTAAAGACAACTTTAAAAACGATTTAAGTTGTTATTTAGGGCTGCAAACCCGTCTGGATAGATGAGATAACGCTGGCATATATAGGCGCGATTGCTCGACTATCAAAAATCCTAATAAGTATTAGGCGGTCATAGTATCATCTTATTCCACCCCTGATTTGCTTTAAACGTGTGTGTCACTTGATCTAAATCACAATCCGACGGCATGCATTTTGCTCTTATGGAAATCCCGCTGTGGGAAATATAACCAATAAATTCGTTTCATTAAGCATGCGCATGACTGCGTGTCGCGGAGGATGTATGTCTGTAATTCGCACGTGTTTAAGTCTGTTTGGTGGTGATACGGTAATCGTTCGGTGTGCAAATACATTTGAAGTGCAAATGAGCAATGGTGAACAGGAAACATTGGCTGAAGAGAATAGTGCTACGCAGGATTCTATTTGTCGTCATGCGGAAGGCGAAGTGTATTTAACGGTACCTTATACCGGGATTTGGGATGTTGTGATCCGAGCAAAAAACGACACGCCTGAGCATTCAATAACCTATTTTCCTGCCTGATGATTCCCCGGTTGGTTATATTCTGTTAATAACTTGATAATATGTTGTCGTTATCAATCGTGATGATTTGAATATACCAACCGTCCCCTCCTTTCTTTTTTCTTCCATTGTTCAACGTTGTGAGTGCGTCGGTATCTTTCTATTTCGCTTTTCATCTATCATCTTAATTGATACTTCCACTTGTTATTATTAATGATTCGAAGGGATGATAGAGTCTGGATCTTTTGCCATACTCAACACTCAGCCGCTACGCGTCGTGATTCTAGGCAAGAGAAGGGGCTTTGGTTTGATAACACTGGCCCGCTGTTCTTATCGTGCTCATTGCTGCAACATTTTGGATTTATAGCTAAATTTTTGTCTAATCTGAACATTAAATACGATGGGAGGGGGGAACCCATGAGTCGTGCCCCAATAAGCAAAGATGAAGACAAACGTCTTGCTGCTCTTCGTGAGTATGGAATTAAGAACGTATTATTTGACCCGAGTTTGAGTAACCTGATTAGTCTGGCCGCTAACATCTTTAGCGTGCCTATCGTTTTGGTGTCGTTGGTGGAGGCTGAACGCCAACTGTTTGCCGCCAGTGTGGGGGTTCCTTTTTGTGAAACGCCTCGCGATATCTCCTTTTGCGCGCATACGATCCTAAAGAAAAAGATCATGGTGGTGCCCGATGCATTCAAGGATGCGCGTTTTAAAAGTAACCCGCTGGTTGTGGGTGTTCCCTACATTCGTTTTTATGCCGGTATCCCCTTAATTACGCCGTCCGGGCATGCCATTGGCACCTTGTGCATTATCGATTTAAAACCCAGAGCGACATTCACCAAACGTGATGAGCATAATTTGCAGGATCTGGCTTCATTAGTGATGGACAAGCTGGAAATGCGGCGTTTGGAGCTGGCGCGTAAAGCCAGTCAGGTCCGTTTTGAAAATATTGCCAATACCTCGCCTGATACCATTCTGTGCGTTAATGAGAAGGGGATGATCACCTTCTGGAATACCGCCGCGGAACATATGCTGGAATATACTGACGAGGAAATTATTGGTCGCAGTATTAATACCATCGTGCCCGATGCCTTTGTCGTACAGCTTAATCATCTGGTTGCCGACCGTGATTCGCTGATGAAAGGCGTGACGCTGGAACTGAATGTGCAAGCCAAAAGCGGTAGCCTGGTCCCGGTTGAATTGTCGGTTTCTATGTGGGAAGACAACGACAATATTAGCTATGGCGCAATATTGCGCGACATTACAGAGCGGCGACGCAATGAGGAACGCCTGTTTTTGCTGGCGCATCTGGATCCGTTAACCGGGTTGGCAAATCGCACGCTGCTGACATCCAATCTGGAAACCGCGCTAAAGAATGAACCCGCAGTCTGCATCATGATGGTCGATCTGGACGGATTTAAAGATGTGAATGACAGCCTGGGGCATTCCAGCGGCGATAATATTCTGGTACATGTCGCCAAAAAAATAAAAGCCACGGTTCGCTCCGGTGATGTTGTCGCGCGAATGGGGGGGGATGAGTTTGCGCTGTTGTTTCCCGGTCTGAACGATAAAAAAGTCGCGGGGAAAATTGCTGAGCAGATTATCCATGAAATTTCGCAGGCGATGATTATTGACGATCATCAAATCAATATTAGCGCCAGCATTGGGGCGGTGCTGTACCCAGAATATGGGCTGACCGTACAGGATCTTTTGACCAGCGCGGATTTAGCACTGTATCAGGCGAAATCTGAAGGCCGAAACTGTTATCGCTTCTTTACGCGTGAGCTGCTTGAAGTTTTTCAGGCCAAGCACGCCTTCCAGCTCGAGTTCGTGCGGGCTTACGAGCAGAATGAATTTGAGATGTTCTACCAGCCACAGGTAAAACTGGCGACAAATGAGATTGTTGGCGCAGAGGCGCTGCTGCGCTGGCGTCACCCGGAAAGAGGATTACTTGGCCCTGCCGCTTTTCTTACTGCACTGGAAAATGGCCCGTGGGCGGAGCGAGTCGGTGATTGGATTGTCGAAACGGCATGCCGGCAGGCGGCGGAATGGTGTCGGGAGAGCGACAGCTATTTTCGCATCAGCATTAATCTTTTCAGCGCACAGTTTCGTACCGGCATGTTGGCGCAAAAAATTATGGATATTCTTGCACGTACAGGATTGCAGCCAAGCTCGCTGGAGCTGGAAATCACGGAAAATATCATCTTGCGTTACGATGAAAACATGCTGCAGCCGTTAAAAGCGCTGCGTGAAGCGGGAATCGGTATTGCCTTTGACGACTATGGGACAGGCTATGCGTCCCTTAGTATGCTTAAAAACTACCCGGTGACTCGGTTGAAGATCGATCAGACTTTTGTCAGAACGATGTGTGAATCGCCACCGGACGCGGCGATTGTCCGAGCGATCCTGTATCTCGGGAAAAGTTTTGGTCTGGGCGTGATTGCAGAGGGTGTAGAAACATTAGAACAGAGCGAACGACTGCGGGGTAAAGGGTGTGAGGAAGCACAGGGATACCTGTTTGGGCATCCGATGCCTGCGGAGGAGTTTACTCAGCTACTGAAATTGAATAAGCCTATAGACGTTTAAGTTAGTAAATAGACGGATAACGGTTGTGCTATACCCCTCTTTTCCAAAAGCCAGCGTCCGCTGGCTTTCATCCTTTCGCACGGCACACGCGGCTAATAGACTAAAAAGTGGAATCCGGATCACATTTTTTCTATAGTGCAGGCTTGTAAACCTGTACCGGATATCCCGTGCACGAAATATTTGAGATGCTCCTTGCGGTCTTCGACCGCGCCGCGCTGATGCTGATTTGCCTGTTTTTCCTCACCAGAACACGTCAGTTCCGGCAATTACTGCAAAAAGAGCAACACTCGCCGGGAGAGCGCGCGACGGTGACAGCCATCTTTTCACTGTTTGCGCTGTTCGGCACCTATTCCGGTATTAATGTTGAAGGATCGCTCGTCAACGTGCGCGTCATTGCCGTGATGTCTGGCGGTATTCTCTTCGGCCCCTGGGTGGGGATTGCGACCGGTATCATCGCGGGAGTGCACCGCTATCTCATTGATATCGATGGCATCACTTCCGTACCTTGTCTGATTACCAGCATCATCGCCGGTATCACTTCCGGCTATATCAATAAGAAAGTCAAAAAAGAGCAGCAGTGGAGCATCGGGATTCTGGGCGGCATGCTGTGCGAATCGTTAA
This sequence comes from Pectobacterium sp. 1950-15, assembly GCF_037136835.1. Lineage (NCBI taxonomy): Bacteria > Pseudomonadati > Pseudomonadota > Gammaproteobacteria > Enterobacterales > Pectobacteriaceae > Pectobacterium > Pectobacterium sp. 1950-15. Next base: position 54,479 of record NZ_JBBBQR010000016.1, read on the forward strand.
CGATGCTGCTGGTTGTGGCATGGGCGACGCCGATCGAATTAGGACTGGATATTGTTTCAAAAATTGCGGTGCCGATGATTCTCGGCTCTGTCTGTATTGGCCTGATTGTCTTGCTGGTGCAGAGCGTGGCGAATGAAAAAGAGGTGATTGCTGCCAGACAGGCCAAGCTCGCGCTGGATATCGCACATAAAACACTGCCGTATTTCCGCAATATCAACAGCGATTCGCTGACGGCCATCTGTCGCATTATTCGTACTGAGATTAATGCGGATGCGGTGGCGATAACGAATACGCAGCATATTCAGGCTTATGTGGGGATTGGGGAAGAAAAATATAATATCGGCCACGACATTATTAGCCCAATGACGCAACAGGCGATTCATGATGGGAAAATCATCATTAAAAATAATGATGAACAGCACCTGACGCCAGAAATTCATTCGATGATTGTCATTCCGCTGTGGGAACACGGGCAGGTGACCGGTACGCTGAAAATCTATTATCGTCATGCCCACAAAATTACCTATTCATTACGCGTGATGGCCGTCGGTTTATCACAAATCATGTCAACGCAAATTGAGGTATCCCGCACCGAGCAGCTGCGAGATATGGCAAATAAGGCGGAACTGAGAGCGCTACAAAGTAAAATCAACCCGCACTTTCTTTTTAATGCGCTGAATGCGATTTCTTCATCGATTCGTATTAATCCCGATACCGCGCGCCAACTGGTGATCAATCTGTCGCGTTATTTGCGCTATAACCTCGAGCTTAACGATGATGCGTTGATCGATATAAAAAAAGAGCTGTACCAGATACAGGATTATATCGCGATTGAGCAGGCGCGGTTTGGCGCCAAACTGACGGTGATTTACGACATCGATGACGATCTGGCGTATAAGATCCCCAGTTTATTAATTCAGCCGCTGGTGGAAAACGCGATTGTGCATGGCATTCAGCCTTACAGAGGGAAAGGAACCGTAGTGCTGTCCGTGAAAGAGCAGGGCGATAGGCTGTTGGTGGCGGTAAAAGACACGGGACACGGTATTAGTCAGGAAACGATGGATCGTGTGGCACGTAATGAGTTACCGGGGAATAGAATCGGCCTGCTAAATGTCCATCACCGCGTTCGCCTGCTCTATGGCGATGGTCTGCATATTCGCCGTCTGGAACCGGGAACCGAGATTTATTTCTACATCCCGCGAGAAGATAAAATACCGTCGGCCTTGCCGGATACCATTCAGGTACCGCCGCCGGGATATTCTGCTGCTGAACAAATAGGAGGCAACCCATGAAAGCCATTATTGTTGAAGATGAGTTCCTCGCGCAGCAAGAGCTGAGTTACCTCATCAAACAGCACAGTGATATTACGATTGAGGCGACATTTGATGACGGGTTGGATGTACTGAAGTACCTGCAACATAACGAGGTCGATGCGATCTTCCTGGATATCAATATTCCCTCGTTGGACGGCGTCTGGCTGGCGCAAAATATCAGCAAATTTGCGCATAAGCCCTACATCATTTTTATTACGGCGTACAAAGAACATGCGGTGGAGGCCTTTGAAGTCGAAGCCTTTGATTACATTCTTAAGCCGTATCATGAATCACGTATCGTCACGATGCTGCGTAAACTGGAAGCAACCTGGCAACAGCGGCAAATGACTCCCGCTGTCGACACGGGCGCGTCTTCTGGTGCGCCGAGAAGTGCGCAGCACACCATTAACCTGATGAAAGACGAACGCATTATCGTGACGGATATCAACAATATCTATTATGCCGCGGCGCAGGAAAAGGTCACGCTGGTTTATACCCGACGTGAGGAATTCATCATGCCGATGAATATTACGGAGTTTTGTAGTCGTTTGCCGGAAGAGTATTTCTTCCGCTGCCACCGCTCTTACTGTGTCAACCTGACAAAAATCCGTGAAATTGTGCCGTGGTTTAACAACACCTATATCCTGCGATTGAACGATCTGGATTTTGAAGTACCGGTAAGTCGGAGCAAGATAAAGGCGTTCAGGTCATTGATGCGCCTTTAAAGGCATTTCATTCCGCGTTTCAGGCATCTCATTCCCTATTCGATCAACCACTGTCAGCCCGCTTGTATACTGGCTTCAGCCCATAAGCTGACAGTGTTTTGATGGATTTTTTCTTCTCCACATCAGCTTATATTTTTTAGCGTACCGAGTGAATCGGACCACTTTTTGATGTAGGGGAAAACCCATGAATACCAAACCTGTTAACCGGGGATTGATTGTCCTCGGTACCATTATCACCCAAATGGGACTCGGCACGATTTACACCTGGAGTTTGTTCAATCAGCCGCTGGTGGACAAATTTGGCTGGACGCTGAGTTCAGTAGCAACAACGTTTTCCATCACCAGTTTCTGTCTGGCCTTTGCCACGCTATTTGCCGGTAAGTTTCAGGAGCGTATTGGCCTGCGTCGTTTGACCATGGTTGCTGGCATTGCGCTCGGGGCAGGGTTGATGGCGAGTGCGGTGAGCCCGTCGCTGACGCTGATTTATCTACTAATGGGCGTGGTGGTCGGTTTTGCTGACGGTACGGCTTACATCACGACGCTGTCCAACCTGATCAAATGGTTCCCAAATCGCAAAGGGTTAATCGCGGGCATTTCTGTTGGCGCATTTGGTACCGGAAGCCTGCTGTTCAAATACGTAAACAGCTTTTTGATTGCAGAAGTGGGCGTGTCAGAAGCCTTTTTCTACTGGGGGATTATCGTGATGGCGATGATTCTGGTCGGTAGTTCACTGCTGAAAGAACCCGCTGCGGTGCCGGTTCAACAGGCTGCGGCTCAGGGACAGACGCGAGATTTTTCGCTGGCTGAAATGTTGGCAACGAAAGAATCGTATTTGCTGTTTATTATCTTCTTCACCGCATGCATGAGCGGCCTGTATTTGATCGGTATTGTAAAAGATATCGGTGTACAAATGGCCGGGATGGATATGGCGATGGCGGCCAATGCCGTGTCGGCGATTGCGATTTTTAATACCGTAGGACGCATTGTCCTTGGCGCGCTTTCTGACAGTGTTGGGCGTATGCGGGTAATCAGCTTTACGCTTTTCATGACGATTCTTGCGGTATCCGTGATGACGTTCCTGCCGCTCAATCCGGTGCTGTTCTTTATCTGTGTCAGCGCGATTGCTTTCTGCTTTGGTGGCAACATCACCGTGTTCCCAGCGATTGTCGGTGACTTCTTTGGCCTGAAAAATCACAGCAAAAACTATGGCGTCATTTATCAGGGATTCGGCATTGGCGCGTTATCTGGCTCATTTATTGCCGCTCAGCTCGGTGGCTTCCAGGCTACATTTATGGCCATCATCATTATGTCAGTCGTGTCGCTGCTGATTACCTTGTGGGTCAAACCACCTAAACACCAACCGGTCAGCACTTCACTACGTGCGGATATGGCACACGCACAAAGTTAATAGCACATCGTGGCGGGCAGACCGTTCTGCTCGCCACAAGATTGTCCTGTCATAGTTCCTCTCTTACTGGCTGAAATATCGCGATACAGTTCACCACTTCCCCAGTCATATCCATGTCACAGGTAAATCCTAGCGTCGTTATCAGCGCCGCGTTTTCCTAAAACACCTTTTCCAGCACGACATTTTCCTAAAAGCAGCGCAGTTTTCCTAAAAACAAAGAGTACCGGAGAAAACATCATGATGATTCGGTTTAGGCTCACGTCTGTTTTTCTGATGCTGTTAAGTATGGTTTTGCTCGTCCCGCAGTCTGCCAGGGCGGCCGTTGAACTGACGTTTTGGCATGGCATGGACAGCAACCTGAATACGGAATTGATACGGTTGGTCAACCGGTTTAACGAATCCCAGACGGCATACCATGTTGAACCCATCTATAAGGGCAGCTATGAACAGACGCTGGCTGCGGGTATTGCCGCGTATCGCACCGGTAACGCACCGGATATTTTGCAGGTTTATGATGTCGGTACGCCGAATATGATACACAGCGGGGCGATTATCCCAGTGTTCGACCTATTCAAACAGGTAGGTATCGATAATGACGAAAAAGCCTTTCTGCCCGCGGTGGCACTGTTTTACAGCGACAGCCAGACCGGGCATCTGATTTCCCAACCGTTTAACAGCTCAACCCCCGTTCTCTATTACAACAAAGATGCGTTTATTAAGGCGGGGCTCGATCCTGATAAGCCTCCGCGAACCTGGAATGAGCTGGCGTACGATGCGGCGCGGCTGCGTCAGAGTGGGATGACGTGCGGCTATACGAACGCAGGACAGCAGGGGTGGATATTGCTGGAAGCGTTTAGTGTGTGGAACGGGCTGCCGATCGCAACGAAAAACAATGGGTTCGACGGTATTGATGCGCATCTGTTGGTAAACGGTCCGTTGCAGGTCGCACACATCACCCAGCTTGCGGAGATGATGAAAAAGAACGAATTCAGCTATTTTGGCCGCAATGATGAAGGCACCGCCCGCTTTTATAACGGCGACTGCGGCATATTAACTAGCTCATCGGGCGGGCTACGCAAGATCCAGAACTATGCCAAATTTCACTACGGTGTAGGCATGCTGCCTTACAGCGAAGACGTTAAAGGCGCGCCGCAGAATACGTTTATCGGAGGGGCAAGCCTCTGGGTCATGAAAGGGAAAGCGGCCTCGCATTATCAAGGCATTGCAGAATTCCTGCATTTCCTGACGCTGCCGGAGAATGCCGCTGAATGGCATCAGATGACGGGCTATCTGCCGGTGACACAACCCGCTTACGAACTCACGCGCGAGCAGGGGTTTTATGCCAGATACCCCGGCAGCGATGTTGCTATGAAACAGCTCACCAATAAACCGCCGCTGCCTTATACGCGCGGGTTCCGCTTGGGCAATATGCCGCAAATTCGCACCATCATGGATGAAGAGCTGGAGAAGGTCTGGGCAGAGCAGGAAACGCCACAGCAGGCGCTGGACAATGTGGTTTCGCGGGGCGATCTCCTGTTGCAGCATTTCGCACAGTCGGTTTCCCGTCATTCGTGATATTTCCCGTTTATTTGGAGTCTTTGACTGATGACAAAGCACAATAAAGGTATGACTCAGGACGTGATCGCAGCGCAAAACGCGACGGTTCTGGCAGTGGCACATCGCGGTGTTTGGACATCGGCACCGGAAAATTCGCTGGCGGCGCTGCGCGAGGCGATTCGTCTGGGCATCGATATCGTGGAGATTGATGCGCAATTGACAGCAGATAGCCACGTTGTTGTGATTCATGATGATACGCTCGATCGCACGAGCGATATGCGCGGTCGCGTTAGCCAAATGACGCTGGCGGATGTTCGCCAGGCACGTTTGCGCGGGAGCGACGGCAGTTCGGCATGGCCATTGAGTGACGAAAAGGTGCCGCTGCTGTATGAAATCCTCGAAGAGGCGCGAGGACGGGTTGTCATCAACGTGGATGTTAAACATGAGCACGAATTTGGTGTGATCGCCCGTGATATTCGCGACAAAGGCCTGAGTGCGGGTGTGATCATGAAAAGTCCGGTTGATCTTGCTTCTGCCCATTTTCCTATTGTATCGCCGTCGCAGGATACCCAGATACCCTATATGCCGATGATCCACCTCAAATGGGGAGAAACTGCCGACATTTTGCGGCAGATTGATGACATTGGCGTCGCTATTGTGGAAGCCAACTTTGATCATATTGAGGCGGTGACCGAAGCGTATGCCGAGTTTCAACGGCTTGGGGTACGGATTTGGGTGAACACGCTGGATTGCTCGCATTCTCTCGACTATAGCGACACGCGCGCCTTAGCGGATCCTGACGCCGTATGGGGTGCATTAATTCGTGCGGGGGTGGGGGCGATTCAGGTCGATCACGCCGACGCGTTTATCGATTTTCGATCAACACGGTCACGTTGATACATCAGGATTAGCATCAGGCAGGACGCCGCTTTCCTTTTGAAAAATGTAAAGTTATGTGGATTTAGTAACTGAAAAGTTAAGAATGCTTGAAAATGCCACGGCAACCCATACGATGTAGGTGTTGCAAACTTTATCTTTCTGCGAGAGGAAATCAGACCTTTATGATGCGTATTGCGCTTTTCCTGATCACCAACCTGGCGGTGATGTTGGTTTTCGGGCTGGTACTCAGCCTGACGGGAATTCAGTCCAGCAGTGTCCAGGGCTTAATGATTATGGCTGGGCTGTTTGGCTTTGGCGGTGCGTTTGTTTCACTGCTGATGTCTAAATGGATGGCGTTACGGTCCGTTGGCGGTGAAGTCATTGAACAACCACGTAACGAAACGGAACGCTGGCTGATGGAAACCGTTCGTACTCAGTCACAGCAAGCGGGGATCGCGATGCCGCAGGTGGCAATCTACCATGCGCCGGACATCAATGCGTTTGCGACGGGAGCCCGTCGTGATGCGTCGCTGGTGGCAGTCAGTACCGGTTTGTTGCAAAACATGAGCCGTGACGAAGCTGAAGCCGTTATCGCGCATGAAATCAGCCACATCGCGAATGGCGACATGGTGACCATGACGTTGGTTCAGGGGATAGTGAATACTTTCGTTATCTTCGTTTCTCGTCTGATCGCTCAGGTTGTTTCCGGTTTCCTGTCCGGCAACCGTGATGAAGGGGAGAGCAGTAACGGTAACCCGCTGGTTTATTTTGCTGTCGCGACCGTGCTGGAACTGGTGTTTGGTATTCTTGCCAGCATTATCACCATGTGGTTCTCGCGCTACCGTGAATTCCATGCGGATGCGGGTTCCGCCAAGCTGGTGGGGCGTGAGAAAATGATCGCTGCACTGCAGCGCCTGAAGACCAGTTATGAACCGCAAGAGGAAAGCAGCATGATGGCTTTCTGCATTAACGGAAAATCGAAATCCTTCAGCGAACTGTTTATGTCTCACCCGCCGTTGGATAAGCGTATTGAAGCGCTGCGCTCCGGCGATTACCTGAAGTAATTCACGCTATTTTCTTCCCAAAGGCCCGCTCGGGCCTTTGTTATTTCTGCGTTTATTGATCCAGCAAACCTGCGTTTTCTCCGTTCGTGTGTTTTCATTAGATCTGAAACTGGTGGTGAAAACATGAAGAATGTTTTATAAAATAAAACCACGATCACGGAAAAATGAAACATTGTTTCTATAATGCCGATATAACAGGCGTCTCGCGTGAGATTGGTGGCCTGATTTTTGAACAACCGGTGTCGGGGTAACCCGTTTGCTGGCGATCGGAATGTCAGGTTATCGAAGAGTATGCGCGTGTGGCGTCAGATTCTTCATGATAAGTTCTAAGGATTTACGGATGGCCAAAGGTAACAAGATCCCCCTAACGTTTCATACCTACCAGGATTCAGCAACCGGCACCGAAGTTGTGCGCTTAACCCCGCCCGATGTTATCTGCCATCGCAACTATTTCTACCAGAAGTGTTTCTTCAATGACGGCAGCAAGCTGCTGTTTGGCGCTGCGTTTGATGGCCCGTGGAACTACTATCTGCTGGATTTAAAAGAGCAGAGCGCCACGCAGTTGACGGAAGGCAAAGGCGACAACACCTTCGGCGGCTTCCTGTCCCCGAATGACGATGCGCTGTATTACGTTAAAAATACCCGTAATCTGATGCGTGTCGATCTGGAGACTCTGGAAGAGAAAACGATTTATCAGGTGCCTGACGACTGGGTTGGCTACGGTACTTGGGTTGCTAACTCCGATTGCACCAAAATGGTCGGTATTGAGATCAAAAAAGAAGACTGGAAACCACTAACCGATTGGAAAAAATTCCAGGAATTCTACTTCACTAATCCTTGCTGCCGCCTGATTCGTGTCGATTTGGTCACGGGCGAAGCACAGACTATCCTTCAGGAAAACCAGTGGCTGGGTCACCCAATCTACCGTCCAGGTGATGACAACACGGTTGCTTTCTGCCATGAAGGCCCGCATGACCTGGTTGATGCCCGTATGTGGTTCATCAACGAAGATGGCACCAACATGCGTAAAGTGAAAGAGCATGCTGAAGGCGAAAGCTGCACCCACGAATTCTGGGTACCCGATGGTTCAGCGATGATTTATGTCTCTTACCTTAAAGATGATAGCAATCGCTATATCCGCAGCATCGATCCGGTTACGCTGGAAGATCGTCAACTGCGCGTCATGCCGCCGTGTTCTCACCTGATGAGTAACTATGATGGCACGCTGTTGGTCGGTGATGGTTCCGATGCGCCAGTCGACGTGCAGGACGATGGTGGCTATAAAATCGAGAACGATCCGTTCCTGTACGTTTTCAACCTGAAAACCGGCAAAGAACACCGTATTGCACAGCACAATACATCCTGGGAAGTGTTAGAAGGGGACCGTCAGGTGACTCACCCGCATCCTTCTTTCACGCCGGATAATAAACAAGTCCTGTTTACTTCTGACGTAGATGGTAAACCTGCGCTGTATCTGGCGAAGGTTCCTGATTCAGTCTGGAACTAATAATACTAATAAATCCGCGTCACATTTTATGGCGCGGATTATTTTAAAATATTTACTTACATATTATTTTATTAAGTCTCTGACGCGGTTATTTCTCAAACTTAACTTGATTATCGTTATTGCTCCATTGCCATAATCAAAGCGTTCCCTTTATACTAAAACCATTGTTCTATTTTTTTTAAAACAAAAAAACCTGAGTAGGGTAACCACAAAAATGGCTATTGCAGATTTAGATAAACAACCCGATTCCGTGTCGTCCGTTTTAAAGGTTTTTGGTATTTTGCAGGCATTAGGTGAAGAGAGAGAAATTGGTATTACCGAGCTTTCTCAGCGAGTCATGATGTCCAAGAGTACCGTTTACCGCTTCTTGCAGACGATGAAATCCCTGGGCTATGTCGCGCAGGAAGGTGAATCAGAGAAATATTCGCTAACGCTCAAGTTGTTTGAACTTGGGGCAAAAGCATTGCAGAACGTCGATTTAATCCGTAGTGCGGATATACAGATGCGTGAGTTGTCTGCTCTAACGCGGGAAACGATCCACCTTGGCGCGTTGGATGAAGACGGCATCGTTTATATCCACAAGATTGATTCGATGTATAACCTGCGTATGTATTCGCGCATTGGTCGCCGCAATCCACTACACAGTACCGCAATCGGTAAAGTGCTGCTGGCATGGCGCGATCGTGGCGAAGTGGAAGAAATTCTGTCGACTGTTGAATTCACCCGCAGTACGCCACACACGCTGTGTACTGCTGAAGATCTTCTCAACCAATTAGACGTTGTCCGCGAACAAGGCTACGGAGAAGATAACGAAGAACAGGAAGAAGGGCTGCGTTGTATCGCTGTGCCAGTATTCGATCGTTTTGGCGTGGTGATTGCTGGCCTCAGTATTTCTTTCCCGACGATTCGTTTTTCAGAAGAAAACAAACACGAATATGTGGCTACGCTGCATACTGCCGCCAGAAATATCTCTGAGCAAATGGGCTACCACGATTACCCGTTCTGATATTCTCTATCGATACCTGAGCCTGTCCTTACCGACAGGCTTTTTTTATGGTGTGTCATCCCTGGCTGTCGCAAGCAACGTTGAAAAACGCTCTCCACGTTTTTTATTTTTGCACCAATACGATAGCGCTGCGTATCGATACGATATGGGGAACGGATAGAGTTGGGTATCGAACTTGGCTACGTCACGGTGTTAAGATAGCCCACAGGTCCTGTCATAAGTGGTTATAAGTGGAGTCGTTGTGAACATATTAGAAGTGGTTTTTGTCTTGCTGGTTGTGCTGCTGGCCGCGCTGATCTGGTTTTTTGTTAATCGGGCGAGCGTCAGAGCGAATGAGCAAGTGAAATTGCTGCAAGAGATCGTAGAGCAGCAACGCCAGCAGTTAGCGTTATTGAAAAAATTGCTGCCCCAGAATGCAGAGAAAAGTGAGCCTGAAGCGCTTACTGCCGATTTCGAGCGTGATGACGTGGAATTAACGTTTAAAAGTGTCATTCCTGAACGTTAATGTCGCCATCACTGTGTCGCGTTTAACCCCCTATCTCTTTGCCTGTTTGCGTCATCCTTCCTACTGATGACGTGAGCAGGCATTGTTATAAAAATGAAGAAGGCTTTACAGGAAGCACAAAAATAACATGGCAAATGCGCAAAACAACATAGCAAACGATCAACAGGAACTGGTTTTAAAACGAGGGTTAAAAAACCGGCATATTCAACTGATAGCGCTGGGCGGCGCGATTGGTACCGGATTGTTTTTAGGGATATCGCAGACTATCCAAATGGCCGGGCCGTCCGTTTTATTGGGCTACGCTATTGCCGGAATGATTGCATTTCTGATCATGCGACAGCTGGGTGAGATGGTGGTGGAAGAGCCCGTAGCAGGTTCATTCAGCCATTTTGCCTATAAATATTGGGGCGACTTTGCGGGCTTTCTGGCCGGTTGGAACTACTGGGCGATGTTTATTCTGGTAGGAATGGCTGAACTGACGGCTGTGGGGATTTATATCCAATACTGGTGGCCCGAGACGCCAACCTGGCTGTCCGCAGCGATATTTTTCGTACTCATCAATCTGATCAATCTGGTGAATGTGCGGATGTTCGGGGAAACGGAATTCTGGTTCGCCATTATCAAAGTGCTGGCCATCGTCGGGATGATTGTTTTCGGTAGCTGGCTGTTGCTGAGTGGCAATGGCGGCGAAACGGCCACGGTGCGTAACTTATGGATTCATGGCGGATTCATGCCGAATGGCGCAAGTGGATTGATCATGGCGATGGCCGTGATTATGTTTTCATTCGGCGGACTGGAATTGGTGGGGATCACCGCTGCCGAAGCTGCCGATCCGAAACGCTCTATCCCTCAGGCGACCAATCAGGTGGTCTATCGCATCCTGATTTTCTATATCGGTGCGCTGTCTATTTTGTTGTCGCTTTATCCGTGGGGAAATGTTGTTGATGGCGGTAGTCCGTTTGTTCTTATCTTCCATGCGCTGAATAGCAATATGGTGGCAAACGTACTTAACATCGTGGTACTCACGGCGGCGTTATCGGTTTACAACAGTGGCGTGTACTGCAATAGCCGGATGCTGTACGGTTTGGCAAAGCAGGGGAATGCGCCGAAGTCTCTCGCGAAGGTCAACGCGCGCGGTGTCCCCGTTCGCTCTATCGCGCTATCAGCACTAGCGACATCGTTCGGCGTCGCGATAAACTACCTGATGCCAGGCAAAGCCTTTGAGCTGTTGATGGCGCTGGTGGTGTCGACGCTGGTGATTAACTGGATCATGATTTGTTTTGCACACCTGCGTTTCCGTCAGGCGATGATTGAGAAGGGGATTGTTCCTGCATTCAAAGCCTTCTGGTATCCGTGGGGCAATTACGTGTGTCTGGCGTTTTTGGCGGGGATTTTAGTGATTATGCTGTTGTCGCCGGGAATTCGCATTTCGGTCATTTTAATTCCGTTCTGGATTGCTGTTATTTGGCTCGGTTTCCGATTCTCCCGCAAAAATAACGCGGCGCTGAAGTCGGAGCAAACGCAGTAAACACTTCCGTGGCCTGTTCATCATGCGGTAACGGTGTGCAGGCTACCCATCCGGCTTTAATACACCACTTATAAGGTGTATTATTGTCCCCGACGTTATCCATGTCACGCTAGTGCACGCCTTTAGTCGTGTGCATCATGTGTATATATTTCACAGAGTACAGAGAAATAGCATGGTTAACACTTTTGATTTTCAATTGATAGACGATTTTTTGCATGTGAGCTTTCGTGTGGCTCACCACTGTAAATAAGGGAATTATAATGCCAGTTATCACCCTTCCTGATGGAAGTCAGCGTCATTACGACCACGCCGTTTCTCCCCTGGATGTTGCACTTGATATCGGTCCCGGTCTGGCAAAAGCCTGTATCGCCGGACGCGTCAATGGCGAGCTGGTTGACGCCAGCGATAAGATTGATACCGATGCGCAGTTAGCCATCATCACCGCCAAAGATGAAGCGGGTCTGGAAATCATTCGCCACTCTTGTGCGCACTTATTGGGCCATGCGATCAAGCAACTGTGGCCAGATACCAAAATGGCGATTGGTCCGGTTATCGATAACGGTTTTTACTATGACGTAGATATCGACCGTACCCTGACTCAGGAAGATATTGAGCTGCTCGAAAAGCGTATGCACGAGCTTGCTGACACCGACTATGACGTCGTTAAGAAGAAAGTCAGCTGGCAGGAAGCGCGCGATGCGTTTGCTGCGCGCGGTGAGACCTACAAAATGGCGATTCTGGATGAGAACATCAGTCGCGATGATCGTCCGGGTCTGTATCACCATGAAGAATACATCGATATGTGCCGCGGTCCGCACGTACCGAATATGCGTTTCTGCCACCATTTCAAATTGCAGAAAACGTCGGGCGCTTACTGGCGTGGCGACAGCAAAAACAAAATGCTGCAACGTATCTACGGCACGGCATGGGCGGACAAAAAGCAGTTGGCTTCTTACCTGCAACGTCTGGAAGAAGCGGCTAAGCGCGACCATCGCAAGATCGGCAAACAGCTGGACCTGTATCACATGCAGGAAGAAGCGCCGGGTATGGTGTTCTGGCACAACGACGGTTGGACAATCTTCCGCGAGCTGGAAGCGTTTGTGCGCATGAAACTGAAGTCGTACCAGTATCAGGAAGTAAAAGGTCCATTTATGATGGATCGCGTGATGTGGGAAAAAACCGGTCACTGGGAAAACTACAAAGAAGCGATGTTCACGACCTCATCAGAAAACCGTGAATACTGCATCAAGCCGATGAACTGCCCTGGTCACGTACAGATTTTCAATCAGGGCTTGAAATCATACCGCGATCTGCCGCTGCGTATGGCTGAGTTCGGTAGCTGTCACCGTAATGAACCATCAGGCTCTCTGCATGGCTTGATGCGTGTGCGTGGCTTTACTCAGGACGATGCGCACATCTTCTGTACGGAAGAACAGGTTCGTGATGAAGTGAACAGCTGCATCAAGATGGTGTATGACATGTACAGCACCTTCGGTTTTGAAAAAATCGTGGTGAAACTGTCTACGCGTCCTGAAAAGCGTATCGGTAGCGATGAAATGTGGGATCGCGCTGAAGCCGATTTGGCCGCAGCGTTGACTGAAAATAACATCGAATTTGACTATCAGCCGGGTGAAGGGGCGTTCTACGGCCCAAAAATTGAATTTACCCTGCATGACTGTTTGGATCGAGCGTGGCAGTGTGGTACGGTGCAACTCGACTTTTCATTACCGGGTCGCCTGAATGCGTCTTACGTTGGCGAAAGCAACGAACGTCAGGTGCCGGTTATGATTCACCGGGCTATTTTGGGATCAATGGAGCGTTTCATCGGTATTCTGACCGAAGAATTCGCCGGTTTCTTCCCAACCTGGTTAGCTCCGGTTCAAGTGGTGATTATGAATATCACCGATACCCAGTCTGATTATGTCAACGAATTGACCCGAAAACTGCAAGAAGCGGGCATTCGCGTAAAAGCAGACTTGAGAAATGAGAAGATAGGCTTTAAAATCCGCGAGCACACTTTACGGCGGGTTCCCTATATGCTGGTTTGTGGCGACAAAGAAGTTGAGGCAGGAAAAGTTGCTGTCCGTACTCGTCGCGGTAAAGACCTGGGGAGCCTGGATGTCAGTGAAGTCATCAGTAAGCTGCAGCAAGAGATTCGCAGCCGTAGTCTTCATCAATTGGAGGAATAAGGTATTAAAGGCGGAAAACGAGTTCAACCGGCGCGTCCTAATCGCATCAACAGAGAAATTCGCGCACATGAGGTACGCCTGACAGGCGTCGAAGGCGAACAGCTTGGCATTGTCAGTCTGAATGAAGCATTAGAAAAAGCCGAGGAAGCAGGTGTTGATTTAGTTGAAATCAGTCCGAACGCCGAGCCGCCGGTTTGCCGAATCATGGATTACGGCAAGTTCCTCTATGAGAAGAGTAAGGCCACAAAGGAACAGAAGAAGAAGCAAAAAGTTATTCAGGTCAAGGAAATCAAATTCCGACCTGGTACCGATGATGGCGACTATCAGGTCAAACTACGCAACCTGATTCGCTTTCTGGAAGATGGTGACAAAGCCAAAATCACACTGCGTTTCCGCGGTCGTGAAATGGCGCACCAACAGATTGGTATCGAAGTGCTTAACCGCGTTCGTGACGATCTGAGTGAACTGGCTGTCGTCGAATCCTTCCCAACGAAGATCGAAGGCCGTCAGATGATCATGGTGCTAGCACCGAAGAAGAAACAGTAAGGCACTCAAGTAACAGAACCGCGCGGCTTTTATCTTGCGTTAAGCAATAAATTTGTGCGGTTTTGTTCGCCTTGTCTGATTCGTTTTATTAACAATGCGAAGTGGAAATAAAAATGCCAAAGATTAAAACAGTACGTGGCGCCGCTAAACGCTTCAAAAAAACCGCCAGTGGTGGTTTCAAGCGTAAGCATGCTAACCTGCGTCATATTCTGACCAAAAAGTCAACTAAGCGTAAACGTCACCTGCGTCCAAAAGGTCTGGTCTCCAAAGGGGATCTGGGTCTGGTTGTCGCATGTCTGCCGTACGCATAAGTAACCTTTTTTTAATTCAGAATAAGACTTTAGGAGAGAGCATATGGCTCGCGTAAAACGTGGTGTAGTTGCCCGTGCACGTCACAAGAAAATATTGAAACAAGCGAAAGGTTACTACGGTGCCCGTTCGCGCGTTTATCGTGTTGCCTTCCAGGCAGTAATCAAAGCTGGTCAGTACGCTTACCGCGACCGTCGTCAACGTAAACGTCAATTCCGTCAGCTGTGGATTGCACGTATCAATGCAGCAGCCCGTCAAAACGGCTTGTCTTACAGCAAATTCATCAACGGCCTGAAAAAAGCCTCTGTTGAAATTGACCGTAAGATTCTGGCTGATATCGCAGTATTCGACAAATTAGCGTTCAGCGCTCTGGTCGAAAAAGCGAAAGCAGCACTGGCGTAAGTCAGTTGAGAGAGGGAGCTTTAGCTCCCTCTTTTCGTCAGGCATCACAGATTTTTTATTGTTCTCGACCCTTTTTTATTCACAAGGCTTCTTGTGATTCTCAAGACAAGGTAACGCAAGTATGAATGCTGCTATTTTCCGTTTCTTTTTTTACTTTAGCGCCTGAACTCAGGGGGCTTTGCGCGTAAGAAAAGAAACGAAAAGTAGCGCTTAAGCCTCCCTAAGGGAGGCTTTTTTGTTTACGACAATCGGTTTTTGCTATTGTTTTTAGTAATATTTATCGCTTTAGTAAAACGACATTCTTCAATCATGACCGTTGGCCACATAGGCAGAAAAAGAGGAACACAATGCCACATCTCGCAGAGCTGGTTGCTAAAGCCAGAACAGCTATAGAAGAGGCCCAGGATGTTGCCGCACTGGAAAATGTGCGTGTCGAATATCTGGGTAAAAAAGGTCACTTAACCCTTCAGATGACCTCGCTGCGCGAGTTGCCGGCTGAAGAGCGCCCTGCTGCGGGTGCCGTTATTAACCAGGCTAAGCAAGACGTTCAGGACGCGTTGAATGCCCGTAAGCAGATGCTGGAGTCCGCTGAGTTAAATGCGCGTCTGGCGCAAGAAACCATCGATGTATCCCTGCCGGGCCGCACTATTGAGAACGGCGGTCTGCATCCGGTGACGCGCACCATCGATCGCATTGAAACCTTTTTCGGTGAGCTGGGTTTTTCAGTCGTAACCGGGCCTGAAATCGAAGACGACTATCACAACTTTGATGCGCTGAATATTCCAGGTCATCACCCTGCGCGTGCGGACCATGACACGTTCTGGTTCGATGCGACACGCCTGCTGCGTACGCAGACGTCTGGCGTTCAGATTCGTACGATGGAAAAGCAGCAACCGCCGATTCGTATCATTGCGCCGGGTCGCGTTTATCGTAACGATTACGATCAGACTCACACGCCAATGTTCCATCAGATGGAAGGGTTGATCGTCGATAAAGACATCAGCTTCACCAACCTGAAAGGTACGCTGCATGATTTCCTGCGTAATTTCTTTGAGGAAGATTTGCAGGTTCGCTTCCGTCCGTCTTATTTCCCGTTTACCGAGCCGTCCGCTGAAGTGGATGTGATGGGTAAAAACGGTAAATGGCTGGAAGTCCTGGGTTGCGGCATGGTGCACCCGAATGTCCTGCGTAATGTCGGTATCGATCCAGAAGTTTATTCCGGTTTCGCGTTCGGTATGGGTATGGAGCGTCTGACGATGCTGCGCTATGGCGTGACCGATCTGCGTGCATTCTTCGAAAACGATCTGCGTTTCCTCAAACAGTTTAAGTAAGGCGGGTATACATCATGAAATTCAGTGAACTCTGGTTACGCGAGTGGGTAAACCCGGCGGTTGATAGTGAAACGCTATCCGAACAAATCACAATGGCAGGGCTGGAAGTGGATGGCGTTGAGCCGGTTGCTGGCGCATTCCACGGTGTGGTTGTTGGTGAAGTGGTTGAATGTGGGCAACACCCGAACGCAGACAAACTGCGTGTAACAAAAGTGAATGTAGGCGGCGATCGCCTGCTGGATATCGTGTGCGGCGCACCGAACTGTCGTCAGGGCCTGAAAGTGGCGGTAGCGACGGTAGGTGCCGTGTTGCCGGGCGATTTCAAAATTAAAGCGGCCAAACTGCGTGGCGAGCCGTCTGAAGGCATGCTGTGCTCATTTTCCGAATTGGGGATTTCCGACGATCACGATGGCATTATCGAACTGCCAGCCGATGCGCCGATTGGCACGGATATTCGTGACTATCTGAAACTGGATGACAATGCGATTGAAATCAGCGTGACGCCAAATCGTGCTGATTGCCTCGGTATCATCGGCGTGGCGCGTGACGTGGCCGTGTTGAACCAGTTGGCGTTGAATGCACCGGCTATTGAGCCTGTTGCTGCAACCATTCAGGATACGTTCCCGATTCAGGTTGATGCGCCGCAGGCATGCCCGCGTTACTTAGGCCGTGTGGTGAAAGGCATCAACGTTAAGGCGGCAACGCCGCTGTGGATGCGTGAAAAACTGCGCCGCTGTGGTATTCGCTCTATCGACCCGGTGGTGGACGTGACGAACTATGTCCTGCTGGAACTCGGACAGCCGATGCATGCATTCGATCTCGACCGCCTCAATGGTGGCATCATCGTGCGTATGGCGAAAGAGGGTGAAGCACTGACGCTGCTGGATGGCAACGAAGCGAAGCTGAATGCGGATACGCTGGTGATCGCTGACCAGCAGCATGCGCTGGCGATGGGCGGTATCTTTGGCGGCGAGCATTCTGGCGTCAATGACGCTACGCAAAACGTTCTGCTGGAATGTGCCTATTTTAATCCGCTGTCGATTACTGGACGCGCACGTCGTCACGGTTTGCACACCGATGCTTCCCACCGCTACGAGCGTGGCGTTGATCCGGCATTGCAGCACAACGCTATTGAGCGCGCGACTCGCCTGCTGATCGATATCTGTGGCGGTGAAGCAGGCCCGGTTGTTGATGTTACCAGCACGGCAGACCTGCCGACGCGTGCAACGATTACGCTGCGCCGTGAGAAGCTGGATCGTCTGATTGGACATGTGATTGCCGATGAGCAGGTTAGCGATATCCTGCAACGTCTGGGCTGTAACGTCGTGAAGACCGATGCAGGCTGGCAGGCGACGGCACCAAGCTGGCGTTTCGACATGGAAATTGAAGAAGATCTGGTCGAAGAAGTCGCGCGTATTTACGGCTACAACAATATTCCGAATATTCCGACTCAAGCGCCGTTGATCATGACCTCGCATCGCGAAGCGTCACTGTCATTGAAGCGTGTGAAGACATTATTAGTCGATCACGGCTATCAGGAAGCAATTACTTACAGTTTTGTTGACCCGAAAATTCAGGGATTAATCCACCCTGATGAAGCGTCGTTGAGCCTGCCGAGCCCGATTTCCGCGGAAATGTCGGTGATGCGTTTGTCGCTGTGGAGCGGCTTGCTGAGCGCGGCGGTGTATAACCAAAACCGTCAACAAAGCCGCCTTCGCCTGTTTGAAAGCGGGCTGCGTTTTGTACCGGACAGCAGTGCTGACCTGGGCATTCGTCAGGATCTGATGCTGGCGGGAGTGATTACCGGTACGCGCTATGAAGAGCATTGGGATCTGGCGCGTCAGGCTGTTGACTTCTATGATTTAAAAGGCGATTTAGAAGCTGTACTGGCATTGACGGGCAAGCTGTCTGAAATCGAATTCAAGGCCGAAAATAATCCGGCATTGCATCCGGGACAAAGTGCTGCTATTTATCTGGGCGAAGAACGTATTGGATTTATTGGCGTTATTCACCCAGAACTGGAGCGCAAGTTGGATCTCAACGGGCGCACCGTGGTGTTTGAACTGTTGTGGGATAAGGTCGCAGACCGCGTATTACCTGAGGCGAACGAGGTTTCCCGCTTCCCGGCGAACCGTCGTGATATTGCCGTTGTGGTCGCTGAAAATGTTCCCGCTGGAGATATTTTGGCCGAGTGTAAGAAAGTTGGCGCAAATCAGTTAGTTGGCGTAAACTTATTCGACGTGTACCGAGGGAAGGGCGTAGCGGAAGGTTATAAGAGTCTGGCTATCAGTCTGACCCTGCAAGATACCACGCGTACACTGGCAGAAGAGGAAATTGCTGCTACCGTTGCAGAATGCGTAGCAGCATTAAAACAGCGATTCCAAGCATCCTTGAGGGATTGAACCTATGGCGCTTACTAAAGCTGAAATGTCAGAATACCTGTTTGAGAAGCTCGGGCTGAGCAAACGGGATGCCAAAGAGCTAGTCGAGCTGTTTTTTGAAGAAGTTCGTCGCGCTTTGGAAAATGGCGAGCAGGTCAAGTTGTCAGGTTTTGGCAATTTTGATTTGCGAGACAAGAACCAACGTCCGGGACGTAACCCAAAAACTGGCGAAGATATTCCGATTACGGCGCGCCGTGTGGTCACGTTCCGTCCGGGGCAAAAGCTAAAAAGCAGGGTAGAGAACGCCTCTCCCAAAGAGTAACAGTGTCACCCAAAAAGGCCGCGCAAGCGGCCTTTTCCTATTTGATTCGTCTTCACCTTATCTATTTCAACACCGGATCGGTATCCGCCGGGGCAGTTTTCTGCGCGGCTAAACGGATTGCCCGCTCGGCTGACGTTTTTGATGTGGCTTCTTTTTTCGGATAATCCGGCACTGGCCGATGATCGTCAATCAAGTGGCGTATTGCCAGAATCGGGTGACGTAACAGCATCCGCGGCCCTGACCAGCGCATAATTGCTTTTATCGCTTCGCGTCTGGCGGGTTGATAGCAGTGGATAGGGCAATGCTTACATGCGGGTTTATCTTCACCGAAATGACAGCGCTCCAGGCGCTTGGTGGCGTAGTTGAATAAGTCTTTATACTGCGCGCTATCGTCGGTTTCAGGGTGGTGTTTTTCATACAATTCGATCATTAACCCGACGGTACGGATCTCCCGCTGTCGGTATTTTCCCAGGGGTTTTCTCGCCATGTGCGTCATGTCCTGATGAAATCATAATAGATGTATTTTAAATACAATTTATTGCAAGGGGAACGACTGAAGTCACATCTATGTGGAAAAATGCTGAGAGAAAAAGGCGAGGGGAATCCTCGCCGAGGGAAGAGGTAATCAGGCCTGACCGAACTGTGCCTGATGTAACCGGGCATAGATGCCGCTTTGTTCCAGCAGTACCTGATGGCTGCCTTGCTCAATGATGCTGCCGTTATCCACTACCACAATGCGTCCGGCATTCTGTATGGTGGCTAGCCTGTGGGCGATGACCAACGTGGTACGCCCTGCGGAAAGTTCGCTGAGCGACTGCTGTATTGCCTGCTCCGTTGCCGTATCCAGCGCGGATGTGGCTTCATCAAGAATCAGGATCGGTGGGTTTTTCAGGAAGATGCGTGCGATCGATAAACGTTGTTTCTGCCCGCCCGACAACTTAACGCCGCGCTCACCAACCACGGTATCCAGCCCATCGGGCAGATTCTCGATCAGTTCATCTAACCGTGCGCGCCGTGCGGCTTCCATGATTTCGTCATCGCTGGCATCAAGTTTGCCGTAGGCGATATTTTCCCGAATGGTACCGCCGAACAGGAAGACATCCTGCTGCACGATGCCGATTTGGCTGCGCAGCGACGCCTGCGTCATCTGACGGATATCCATGCCGTCAATGGTGATGGCTCCGCTGGTTAAATCGTAGAAGCGGGGAAGCAGAGAGCAAAGCGTGGTTTTGCCTGCGCCGGACGGACCGACAAATGCCACGGTTTCTCCGGCGCGAATCGACAGATCGATATGGCGGAGAATCGGGCGCTCGGCGGAATAGCCAAAACTCACCTGATTAAACCGGATATCGCCTTTCAACAGTCCGGCATCATGCGCATCAGGAGCATCGGCAATCTCGGGAACGGTATCGAGCAGTTGGGTAAAGCGCTTGAAGCCCGCAATGCCTTTGGGGTAGCTCTCCAGCACCGAGGTAATCTTGGCTACCGGGCGGAAGAACACTTCAATCAGCAACAGGAAGCCGATGAAACCGCCGTAGCTGAGTTCTCCCTGAATGACATACCAAATACCTGCCAGCATCACGATAAGCTGTATCAGGCGCGTGCTGAGGTAGCTGAGCGTCATGCTGGCGGTCATGATGCGATACGCCTGTAATTTGGTTCGGCGGTAGTTTTCGTTATCGTTGGAGAACAGTTTCTTCTCATGCGCTTCATTAGCAAACGCTTTAACGACGCGGATACCACCAACGCTTTCTTCAATGCGGGCGTTGAAGTTACCAACCTGACCGAAGAGCTGACGCCAGGTCTCCGTCATGCGGGCGCCATAGCGGCTGACAAGATACGTCATGAACGGCACGATAATAATCGTCAGCAGCGCCAGATTCAGGTGAACGGTCGCCATCAGGATGAACGCACCGATAAACGTCATGATCGCGAGAAAGAGGTCTTCCGGGCCGTGGTGAGCGATTTCCCCAACTTCCTCCAGATCTTTGGTGACGTGGGTGATGATATGCCCGGTCTTCATATTGTCGTAGTAGCGGAATGGCAAATTCTGCAGGTGCTCAAAGGCCTGCCGCCGCATATCGGTTTCAATACCGACGCCCAGCGCATGTCCCCAATAGTTGACGATGGCAATTAGCGCGGTATTCAGCAGATAGACTGCCAATAGCGCCACCGACGCTAACAGGATCAGCGACCAGTCCTGAGCCGGTAACAGTTTGTCGATGAACGCTTTAATCGCCATCGGAAACCCTAATTCAAGCAGGCCTGCGATAATGGCACAGCCGAAATCGAGGACGAATAACCCTTTGTATGGGGAATAGTACGAGAAGAAACGCCTTAACATGTGTGACTTTTTTTAGGTAACGAAATGTGAAGGTGACTATAACAGGTTAGCGAAAAGAATGTGACCGCGGGCAAATTAAGGTTTTTATTAGCCGGGAAACGCCAGCAGGAATCGCAGGGGACGACAGCGGATCAGGTCGTGGGCGACCGTGTCGCATACCAGCAGAGCAGTGAACCCGCGGTGACCATGGCGACGCCTTGCCAGAATGAAACGGCGGGTGTGATGTTGAGCCAGAGTGCAGCAAGAAATGTGGAAAGCACCGGCGTAAAGTAGGACGCGGTTGCCAGCAGCGTCAGGTTGCCATGCTGAATACCGATATTCCAGGCGGAATAGGCCAGCGCGGTCGATGCGCCCATAAAGATCAGTTGCAGCGCACTCGGTAAGGTTAATGAAATCGTACCTTCGGCACTGAAGGAATACTGCATCCATAGCACGAGGGATGAGACGAAAAAGAACAGTGATACGCCGCTTTTTCCCTGTGCATAGCGCTTGGTGATATTGCAGTAGAGCGCCCAGGTCAGGGCCGCAGAAAACGCCAGGCTGTAGGCCAGCGGGTTAGCAAGAATATTGTTCCACAGTAACGCTGGCGTCCAGTCGCTGTCTCCTTTCATAATCCACACAATGCCGCCCAGCGAGAGTACGAGGCCGGGCCAGAGCAGAAAACGGCTTTTTTGCTGATTGATAAAAAGTGAAAAGAATATGGTCAAACTGGGCCACAAATAGTTAATCATCCCTATTTCTATCGCCTGCAGGCGGCTATCCGCTAACCCGATGGAGAGTGATAAAAATATCTCGTAGCAGACAAACATTGCACCGCCTGCGAACAAATAAACCCGGGGCAGCGTTTTAATGCGGGGGAGGCCATAAAAAGCCAGTAGGCATAGTGTGCTGGTGGAATAAATCATCGCCGCGCCGCCGATGGGGCCAAGCGCTTCTGTCAGGCTGCGGATCAGCCCGACGGATGTGCTCCATAGAATGATTGCCAGTAAGCCTGTGAGTGTGGCGCGCTGTGGCGTCATATTTATTCCTGTCATTCTTCCAATTGCCTGTGCGCGGCTATTATCCGGCCCTTCAATGAGCCTTGCTTTTGCGGGCCAACGCTTCGCCTTGTTCAAAACGCTGGCGTTCTGTCCTGCGGCTCGAATGATTGTGGAAACCGTGAAGCGTGTGCAGAAAAAATCAAGAGCAAACCGGACGCCATTATCCGCGTCCGGTGGTGCTCACCGTGAGGGTTTACCGCCAGAAGTCATCAAAAACGGTAATCGGCGGACGGCGCTTGTGTTCGGTCTTGCGATACCAGTTTTCGATAATGGCCGCATCCTTAGCCTCAATCTGTTTGCCTTCCAGATAGTCGTCGATCTTTTCATAGGTGACGCCCAGCGCGACCTCATCCGGGAGAGACGGGCGATCTTCTTCCAGATCGGCGGTGGGGGCTTTGGTATAAAGATGAGAAGGGCAGCCCAGTTCGCGCAGCAGCGCTTTGCCTTGACGCTTGTTCAGTCGGAAAATCGGGTTGATATCGGTACCGCCATCACCGTATTTGGTGAAAAAGCCCGTTACCGCTTCTGCGGCATGATCGGTGCCGACGACCAGCCCGGCGTTCATCCCCGCAATGCTGTACTGCGCTTTCATGCGCTCTCTGGCTTTTTCGTTGCCTTTTACAAAATCGGACAGCTCTACGCCAATGGCGCGCAAGGTGGCTTCACTGGCCTCAATGGCGGGCTTGATGTTGACGGTTAATACGCGGTCAGGTTGGATAAAGGCGATGGCGTCCTGACAGTCGGCTTCATCAGCCTGTACGCCGTAAGGCAGCCGAACGGCGATAAACTGATAGCGTGCGTTTCCCGTCTCATTGCGTAATTCCGTGATAGCCGTCTGACACAGTTTGCCGGTCAGCGTAGAATCCTGACCGCCGCTGATGCCCAAAACTAACGACGTAACGAACGGGTGAGCATTCAGATAATTCTTTAAAAAATCAACGCTAACACGGATTTCCTGTGCTGGATCGATACTGCTTTTCACTCCCAGCGCAGTGATAATGTCGCTTTGTAATGACATGCCATCCCCCTCCTGAACTTATTGATACTGCAAAAGAATTATTACGATTGCCTGAGTGTAAAACGAATTGGCGTGAAGAAAAAGAACAAGCTGTCAGGTAGTCATTTTCCCTATAGATAACCCGTTTTTGACTATCGGCCAAGATGTTACATACCTGCGTTATGATTTGAAAAAGTGGTCGCCGCCGACTAGCCTTAGGGTGACCCATTAATAATGAGGTGATGAAATGAAGAATAACAGATTACTGGTATGTATTGCGGCAGCAGGTGCTGTCATGCTGGCGGGATGTTCGGCTTATAACAAGGCAGAAAGCTATGTTAATGAGCCTGTGGTGAAAGATGTGAAGGTGGGAATGACGAAGCAGCAGGTTCATCAACTCGCAGGCAGCGGAATGGAAAGGCGCCTGGTGAATGCCAAGGGTACCTGTAGTGATTATCTGCTGAAAAACCGCGATGGCACTGCACAGAACTATTTCGTGAGCTACAACGACACTGGCCATGTTCTCAATAAAGGCTTCCAGAGCTGCCAGGCTTACGACACTAACCCACAGCGCTAACCTAGCTAGCCCGATGGCACGAGATCGTTATTAGAAAAGCGTCATAAAAAAATGCAGGGAACGTTTTTCAACGTTGCACAGCAACGGCCCATGCAAAAGAAAACGCCGACAGCATCAGCCGTCGGCGTTTTCTTTTGCATGGCAAACGTGGCTTAGCGATGCGTCAGTTCTGCGTCATCCTGCGCGTTGAAAACCGTTTTATCCGTTTGTTTCATCAATTGGCTGGTGACGGT
Organism: Pectobacterium sp. 1950-15; assembly: GCF_037136835.1. Classification (NCBI taxonomy): domain Bacteria; kingdom Pseudomonadati; phylum Pseudomonadota; class Gammaproteobacteria; order Enterobacterales; family Pectobacteriaceae; genus Pectobacterium; species Pectobacterium sp. 1950-15. The sequence goes on from NZ_JBBBQR010000016.1 coordinate 78,642, forward strand.
ACCGGCCGTCATCGAACCGCTGACGTTAAGCGCCGTACGGCCCATATCGATAAGCGGCTCAATGGAAATCAGCAGCGCAACGAGAGTCACCGGCAGCCCCATCGCGGGCAGGACGATTAACGCAGCAAAGGTTGCGCCGCCGCCCACACCGGCTACGCCGGCAGAACTGATTGTGACGATACCGACCAGCGTCGCGATCCAGACGGGATCCAACGGGTTAATGCCGACCGTCGGCGCGACCATGACGGCCAGCATCGCCGGGTAAAGCCCCGCACAACCGTTCTGACCGATTGTCGTACCGAAAGAGGCCGCAAAGCTGGCGATAGACTGCGGTACGCCAATACGACGCGTTTGTGCCTCAATGCTGAGTGGGATCGTCGCCGCACTGGAGCGGCTGGTAAATGCGAACGTCAGTACCGGCCAGACTTTACGGTAAAAACGTGCCGGATTGATGCCCGTGAAAGACAGGATCAGCGCATGGACACCGAACATAATCGCCAGTCCCAGATAGGACGCGACAACGAAACTGCCCAGCTTGAGGATGTCTTGCAGGTTAGAACTGGCGACCATTTTGGTCATTAACGCCATGACGCCGTATGGGGTCAATTTCATCACCAGACGAACGAGCTTCATCACCCAGGATTGCAGCGTATCAATGGCGGTTAACACACGTTCGCCTTTCACTGCGTCATCTTTCAGCAGTTGCAGAGCTGCAACGCCAAGGAACGCCGCGAAGACGACGATGCTGATGATGGATGTTGGGTTAGCACCGGTCAGCTCAGCAAACGGGTTTTTGGGAATGAATGACAGGATAAGCTGAGGAACGTTAAGGTCAGCAACCTTACCAGCATAGTTGTTTTCAATCGCCGTTAATCGCGCGGTTTCCTGCGCGCCTTGTACCAGCCCGGTCGCCGTCAGGCCAAATAGGTTAGTCACAAAGACGCCGACCAGCGCAGAAATCAACGTGGTGATCAACAGGGTGGAAAGGGTCAATAGACTGATTTTCCCTAATGACGACGCATTATGCAGCTTGGCAACGGAATTCAGAATGGAGATAAAGACCAGCGGCATGACGATCATCTGTAACAGCTGCACATAGCCATTACCGACGATATTAAACCATGAGATGGACTGCTTGATGACCGGGTTGTCGCCGCCATAAATCAGATGCAGCGCCAGGCCAAATAACACCCCAACAACCAATCCCAGCAACACTTTCTTTGCCAGACTCCAGGAGGCGTTACGGCTGGCGTAACCGAGTCCGAGTAGTAATACGACAAATAGCAGAATATTTATGAGTAGCGGAAAATTCATCCGGCTTTGCTCCCTATCAGTGAATCGCACCACATTGCCACGACCCCGTGCCGCAACGCAGAACGGTGGAGGCAGTGTGATTTTTTGCGATAAAAAATAACAAACGCGCACAGGATAACAGGTCTTTTACCATCATGTTACAGAGATATGTCTGACGCCAGGTAACGTGGCTATTTCACGTATTGAAAGAGGTAGGTTTGCGCGGATTGCAAAAAGCGAAATGACTGCTCGTAAGTGCAGCAATTCAAATTCTTCTGCGGCTGATACAGTGAAAAGCCGATACAGGCAATACACAGGAAGCGCTCTAGTTGATTGCCTTTTTGGCTGTTTAAGAGCGGTAAGCGGAAGCGCCAGCGACAGGGCCAGAGCAGGGGAACGCCGGAGGGAGTCAGCATGTCAGCAAGGATGTGGCTTAGATAACCGACGATCATGGCATGGTAGGCATCCGTCGGGATCGGCCAATCTGGCGGCAGGCGAGTCTGGATAAAGAAAATACCAGCGGCGATGGCAAGGAGGCTGTGGGTAAATCCACGATGGCCAAAGAGGCGGGCAATCGGCGCAGAAAGCCACTTCAGGCGCTGCCCGAGGACGGATTTGGGGTGATCGATATCGGGCAGCAGTGCGGTAAGGAGTGCACCGGGAATAATGTGCCACCAGTCTCCGGTAGCCAGCGCTGGCGACAGCTCAACTTTTTTAGCCAGAATCGCGCAGGCAACAGAAAACAGCAGGTGTCCTTCCGCAGTCATGAAACGTCTCAAATAAAACTGTTATTTTATACAGTATAAAAGATTATTCCTGCCTGCGGAAGCGGTGACGGCGTAACGATTTATGTCGACTAGGGTGTGCGTGCCGCCTTTTATGGCGCAGGTTTCGGCTGTTCGTTGCTTACTGGTAAAACACGCAGCCAGTTGTCCAGTAACTGAGGCCAGGCAGCGGCGGGCAGTCCTTTGGTGCCACGCAGGCCGAAACCGTGCTTACCTTTCTCAAAGAGATGCATTTCAACCGGAATCTGTTTTGCCCGCAGCGCGCTGAACATCACCAAACTGTTATCAACCGATACCGAAGGGTCATCAACCGCATGCACCAGAAACGTAGGGGGCGTTTGCGCGGTAACCTGTTTCTCTGGAGAGTAACGAACGACCTGCGCTTCCGTCGGCTGTTCGCCGATTAATTGCTTGCGCGAGCCTGCATGCGCAATATCCGCCTGCATTGAAATCACGGGGTACATCAACACCATGAAATCAGGACGTGCACTTACGTTATCAATGGCATCTGTTGCGGGGTAAACGGACTGGGCGAATCGGGTTCCCAGGCTGGCAGCAACATGACCACCGGCGGAGAATCCCATAATACCGATGCGCTGTGGGTTAATGTGCCACTTCTCGGCGTTGGCTCTCAGGGTTCTGATAGCACGCTGTGCATCGGCCAATGGAGCATCAGCGCCTTCTTTATGGCCTTCACCGGGCATACGGTAGGTCATCACAAAAAGGGTGTATCCCTGCTGATTAAAGAAAGGGGCCAGATCGCTGCCTTCCTTATCCAACACCACGCGCTGGTAAGATCCGCCTGGTGTAATGAGCAATGCCATGCCGTTGGGCTTCTCTGCTGGATAAACGGTAATTTCGGGGCTGCGAATACCGGTTGCTGCCCGATCGGGAAGAGAGGGATCTTTGCTTCGTTCGACCAGTTGCGGCTGTGCCGTTGAAGAAGAGGCTCCTGGCGCTTCGCCGTGTGGCCAGACAGGAAAAACAGGTTGGGCGTAACTGAATCCATTTACAGACATCATAATGGCCCCGACAAGCAGAGAACGAACAATCATGATAGATCACCTGACAAAGGGAAGGAGGGGAGAAATCGTTGGGCGGTGGTAAAAAAATAGGGTAGCCATCACATCGGAGAAAAAATGACCACCCTGAACCGCAAATTTTAATAAAGAAATAACATTCATACACGAAGAGGGTAAATCAGACACAGCAATTCCAACAGCTAAAACGCATGCAGCTAAATCGCATTTAACGACACCACATGTAACAACGAAACGTAACTAACTTGCTAAACCTACTACGGACATAATAAAGAGATGTTAATGATAAAAAATAAAACTGGGTGAATCAATTAACACTAACATCCCTTTTGCCAACTTATAACGCTTATTTAAATAATAAGGCCGTTATTAGAAGCTGTATTGCACACCAACACGGTAACGAGTTTGACGATGATCGCTCGTACCAGATTCTGCAACGTTACCTACCGCCATATAAGGCTTCCAGTTTTTATCCAATTTGTAGGACAATTTTACATCGTGGTCAAAATTATATGTTTCATTGTCGTATTGGTACTGACCTGCTTTATTCGCTTTTTTGTAATCCAGCTCATAATCAACCTGAAAATCTTTCAGGAATTTATAGCTAACAACAGCGGTCAGGTTATAACCATTCTCTTGTGTTGATGAAGAGCTGCCGATTTTATCGCTATTACGCTTGTAGTATGGGCGGTAGCGCAGAGAAGTGGACAGATCGTCGGTGATATTGACTTTACCGCGCAGGTATGGGCGGTAGTTGTTGGAGGTAGAGCTTGAATCTAAAGAGAAACCTGGTTCCAGCGAGAAGGTTTTGTTGATGTTGTAAACATAGCTGGCAACGACTTCTGTACCGTTGCTGACGGTTTCATTAAAGGGTTTGTTAGGTTTATTGTCTTTACCCGATTGTGCCCATTTAGCTTCAACAGACAAACCAAAACCATTAGCGAAACGATGAGACATCGATAAACGATCTTTATGTTCGGCTTTCGGGGTGTCTTTCATTTCATGACGGTAATCGATTGTTACAGCCATTGCATTCACACTAATTAATGACGTAACTGCCAGAGCTAATAATTTAAATTTCATTGTTATATTCCCTATTGGTTAGGATATTGCTTAATAAAAAACGCGCATTATGCTTTTTGGGACAAGTTCTATTTTATTTATTATTAAACTACGTTCTGTGATCGAGATCGTCTTGAGTAACAAAAAGTAAAATGGGGTTTCAAATTGTGAGGGAGATCGAGTTGAATATAACGGTTGTTTTAATTTAAATGAAAAATCCCTGCCGTCAGTACGGCAGGGATGAATTACAGGGTAAATCAGGTGCTACATTATTTCATTGCGCGTTTCAGAATACGCTCAGATTGACGCTGGAAGTATTTCGCTGCGTCTTCCACAGATTTCTGACCGTAATCGATAGACTGGATGGTATCACCAAACAGAGAAACGATTTGTGGATCGTCGAAATAAGGAGAAACGGCAACGTCATGTGGCAGAGACAGCGCCAGTTTCAAGCCGGCAACCGCTGGTGCATCGTCTTTGATGACGCCATCAGCAGTCAACTGAGCAACAGCCGCTTTACTCAACGGAACACCACGTTCCAGACCCAGAGCCTGAGCACCTTCTTTGCTGTTCAGCAGGAAGTTGATCAACTGAGCAGATTCTTTAGGATACTTAGTTGATTTACCGATAGACAGCATCTGTGCAGGTTTGAAGAACAAGCCGGCATCTTTCGCACCTGGCAGCATTGGGTAGCTACCCAATTCCAGTTTTGCTGGTGGTTGCAGGTTGTCAGAGTACTTGGTAATGGTGGAGTTCCACATGTAAGTACCAGACCATTCGCCAGTGATCCATGGCTTCATTTCATACATGTTGCTCTTGCCGAAAGAGGCATAGTACTTCGCATCAGGCATGACATGGCTGTCGATCAGTTTTTTATACATGCCAAAGAATTCAGCCCATTGCGCATCGGTATAGGCGAATTTCTGACCTTTTACATCAATCGCTGGAATGTTGTATTTCTGAACCATATAAGAGTTCAGCAGTGCCAGAGAATCCTGGTGTTCCAACACGATAGGGTAGTATTGGTCGCCCAGTTTTTCTTTGAACACTTTACCGGCGTTCAGCAACTCGTCCCACGTTTTTGGATATTCCAGACCGGCTTTTTTCCAGCTTTCGGTGTTGAAATAGAACACGCGAGCCGTAACGGAAATTGGAATACCGTTCAGTTTGCCGTTGACCGTGGTGTTTTGCAGTTCTTTGGATTCAAACTGGGTCAGATCCAGAGAATCTTTAACCTTGTTCAGATCGTAAAAACCATCGCCGTTTTTAGAGAAAATCGGCAGCCAGTTCCAGTTGGTCTGCATCACATCTGGCTCGGTATTACCGGCAATCTGCGTTGTCAGACGAGACAGGTGACCATCCCAGCCAGTGTATTCTGCTTTAACGGTGATGTTTGGATGCTGCTTATGGAACTCTTCAATGGCTTTGAGCGTCTGCTGGTGACGGCTGTTGCCGCCCCACCATGACATTCTCAATTCCACATTATCAGCGGCCAAAGACGGCATTGCCACTAACGCCAGAGATGAAGCTATTAACGTGTGTAGGATCGCTTTTTTCATCGGTTACTACTCCTGTTAAAGAGAGATATTTTTTTCTGTTTTTGCATCAAAAATATGGCATTTTTCCATGTCGAACTGGAAATATACCGGACGATGCAGTCCCTTCTCGATAATCAGCCGACCTTCGTCATAAGGAATGCGGCTGGTTAATTCAAAGCCATCGACTTTAATGTACATAAAGAATTCGTGACCCATGTTTTCTACGCGAACCAGCTCACCCTGTGAGTGGCTGCCTTCAAATGGCGTATCTGACACGGAAACATAGTCTGGGCGAACACCGAAGAATACGTCTTGTCCGATATAGCTGCGCACTTTATCTTGTTTTTCAGCACTTAACACCAGCGCGTTATTACCCACAACAACGCCAACCTGGCCGTCTTTCTCGACCAGTTTGCACGGCTTAATGTTCATTTCTGGTGAGCCAATGAAGCCCGCAACGAACATGTTGACAGGGAAGTGGTACAGGTTATCCGGCGTATCGACCTGCATGATGTGACCGAGTTTCATCACGCAGATACGGTCACCCATGGTCATTGCTTCAGTCTGATCGTGGGTAACATATACGCTTGTCGCCGCTTTACCGCTTTTCTTCAACTGCTTATGCAGGTCAGAAATACGGATACGCATGGAAGCACGCAGTTTGGCATCCAGGTTTGACAACGGTTCGTCAAACAGGAACACATCTGGTTTTTTTACGATAGCGCGGCCTACGGCCACACGCTGAGCCTGACCACCAGACAGCTGGCGCGGCAAACGATCCATCAGTTCTTCCAGTTCCAGAATTTTGGCCGCTTCTGCTACCTGCGCTTCAATTTGCTCTTTAGGAATTTTGCTCAGTTTCAGACCAAACGCCAGGTTCTCTTTTACCGTCATGTGAGGGTAGAGGGCATAGTTCTGGAACACCATCGCAATCCCACGCTCTTTTGGCGCCAGATTGTTAACAACGCGTTCACCGATGCGAACTTCACCGCCGCTAATGGTTTCCAGGCCTGCCAGCATGCGCAGCGTGGTGGATTTCGCACAGCCAGACGGGCCGACGATAACCATGAATTCGCCGTCTTTAATCGTCAGGTCGATGCCGTGAACGGCTTTGAAACCGTTGGAGTATACTTTTTCCAGTTTATTGAAAATAACTTCAGCCATGATAAATCCTCTATTAACCTTTAATTCCGCTGCTGGTCACGCCTTGTACGAAATAGCGCTGTGCCAGGAAGAAAACAATGATGGATGGCAGAATGGAGATGCTGGACATGGCCAGAATTTCATTCCACGGAGCGCCTTCAGTAACGTCGATAGACATTTTCAGCGCCAGCGCAATCGGATATTTATCCACGCTATAAACATAAATCAGCGGACCGATGAAGTCGTTCATTGACCACATGAACTGGAACAGCGCAACAGAGATGATGGCTGGTTTCAAAATCGGCACGACCACATACCACAGAACCTGGAAAGAGTTACAGCCATCGATCTGTGCCGCTTCTTCCATATCACGTGGTACACCACGCAGGAACTGGATCAGCATGAACACAAAGAACCCTTGTGTTGCAAACGCGACCGGCAAGTACAGTGGCAGATAGCTGTTCAGCATGCCCATTTCGCGGAACATGAGGTACTGAGGAATCAGTAACACGGTGCTTGGTAGCAGCATGGTGGCAATCAGCGTGGCAAACCAGAAATTCTTCCACGGAATGTCAAAGCGAGCGAAACCATAAGCCACAATTACCGAGGAGATGACGGTCAGAACCACTTTCGGAATCACATACTGGAAAGTGTTGATCATGTAATGACCGAAATTGTATTCCGTACCGGTTTTCCAACCGTTAACGAAACCGTCCCAGGTGGCGTGAGCAGGCCACAGACCCAACGTAGTGAAAATCTCGTGGTTCGGTTTGAACGACGCCGAGAACATCCACGCCAATGGATAAAGCATCAGTAAACCAACAAACAGCAGTATCACGTAACGGATAGCGGCACTGAGTTTTTCTTTACGCAGCGTGCGGCGTACTTCTGCAGCAGCAACTTCTTGTGCTGTAGTCAGGTTTGAATGCATGTCAGCCATTTTTTCCTCCTTTATCAGCGGAGTAGAACACCCAGTATTTCGACGACTTAAAGGAGATAGACGCAAATACTGCAACAACCAGGAACAGAACCCATGCCAGCGCAGCACCGTAGCCCATATCGAAATACTTGAACGCCGTATCATAGATATAGAGCGAGAACAGGTAGGTGTAGTGCGTTGGACCGCCGCCAGTGATGACGTAAGGTGCCGTAAACTCCTGGAATGCCTGAGTGGTCTGCATGATAAAGTTAAAGAAGATAACTGGTGTAATCAGCGGTACCGTTACTTTCAGGAACATCTGCCATTTGGATGCGCCGTCGATCATTGCCGCTTCATACTGTGATTGCGGAACGTTCTGCAATGCAGCCAGGAAGATCACCATCGCGGAACCGAACTGCCAGACGCGCAACAGCGTTACCGACATCAGTGCCAGAGACGGTTCGCCCAGCCAGTTGATGGCGTCAAAGCCAAACACGCCGAGGAAGCTGTTTAACAAACCATCGATGGCGAACAGTGCACGCCACAATACGGCGATTGCTACGCTGCTGCCCAGAATAGAAGGCACATAGTAAGCAGTACGGAAGAAACCGATACCACGTAATTTGAAATTAAGTACAAACGCAATTAACAGTGCGAAGATTAATTTCAATGGAATGGTCAGAAATACATAGGCAAAGGTAACGCCCATTGATTTCCAAAAGAGATCATCTTCCAGGAACATACGGTGATAGTTTTCTAGTCCCGTAAATTCAGGCGGATTGATCAAGTCATACTCAGTAAAACTGAGGATAAATGACGAAACAAAGGGGAAAGCGGTAAAAACTATCAGCCCTATAATATAGGGGGAGATATAGGCTAACCCCAGCATTCTGTTTTCATTCATAATGCTTACCTATTGATTAATTGTGAACCATTAAAAAAAACATAAAATTAAGCTGTTAATAACTCTGGATAAATTAATTCCACGTCATAAACAATTCTATTTTCCCCGTTAACGTGAAAATCACCGTGAACATATCCACCCTGTGTCAGGTACGGCGGGATATCGTTTAATTTGTTGCGACAGGCGGCAACGAAAGTCAGTAAAGCCAGCGGATAGGTATCATCCAGACGAACATAACGATGCTGTGCGGAGCGAACAAACAGACCACGATGGAAATGTTGTTCAAACAAAACGTCAGCTAACTGCGCGGCGTAATGTGCCCAGGATTCTGATTGCTTGTGATCGGCCAGTTCGATGACGGTTAACAACAGTAACGGGCTGGCGATGGATTGAATGTCTTCTTTATTCAGTCGCGTCAGCATGGTGTTAACCAGTGCGTACAGGTCCTCATCACCGCTCAGGCGATAAGCCCGAACCAGCGGTAATAAGTAGTCACCTTCTAATGCGAACGGTTTTAACTCCGTCCCTGCTTTGCCGTAGTAGCCATCACGTTTAAAACGGTAGCCGGTCATGTCCTGACCGTTGTTCCACATCGGGCGCAGCGTATTGCTGGTGACATCATAGGCGTACTGGTAGTAATTTTTTAACCCTGAAATAACCCAATCCAGCATTTCGGCATCGGGCTGCGTGCGGAGAATATCCAGCATTGCCAGTGGGTTATCAATCAGCAGGGGGCGCATATCGCGGAATAGCACATTGGCTTCACGTGCGATTGCACCAAACTCTGGGCCAAACTGGCGTTGAGCGCGATCGCCAAACCAGGATTGCGTCTGGTTATCGTCTTCCGGTACCGGCTGGCGCTGCTGTGGTGAGCTGAACTGGTAAACGGGCATACCGGTTTCAGGATTGCGCGCCAACACGTATTGGCGATAAAGGTGCTTACCCCAGGCCGCGGCGTGGCTATCGCCCGTGTATTCTGCATACTTGAATGCGGCATAAATCAGGTCTGTGCCGGCATTAACAAAAGTCAGCCCTTTCGTTAACGGCAGAACAGGCCACTGTGCCGGATCGACGACGTCATGGCGGGCATGCAGGAAAACATTCGGATCGCGTTTCTTGCTGTAATCGCCATGGCGACCCAGATCCAGTGATTCCCAGTCTTCAACGTGCGCGTTCCAGAAACCCTGAAAGAAATTCAGCGTCTTTTCCGCATTCACACGGTGCAATAGCGCGTAATAGGGCAGGTGGTGCTTTAATTCATGCACCTGAGCTTTGGATTCTGGTCCTTCGCCGTCCAATGTATCCAGATTAATAAAACGGTGACCGCCCCAGTAGAACAGACCGCTATTATCATCAACGAAGTGATCCAGGAAATATTCGCTTTGTGCGATAGCGTGCTGTTGGTAAATATCATTACCCGTAACAACGCTCATGGCGCACAGCGTTCTGAGCCAGTTTTGCTGGCTGGCAAAATTAGAAATAGGTGCGCTGTGCCCATCTGGGAATTGCCACACCACAGGGGCATAGTTTTCCACATCAAAGCCGTCGGCCAATAATAATGTCGGCTGAGTTTGGCTGCGGCCTTTATCCTGAACGCAAGCAATGTGGCTATCAAGTGCAGCAACCCATTCGTCGAGCTGCGATTTCCTGCTGGTGTATAAGTTTTCAAAAATACTCATGGAGTACCTTCTTATGGAACCGTGGAACAGTTCCTTATAAATAGAAACACTGTTTTGATTGATTATATTGCGCTATTAACCTTGTCGTCATGCACGCAATATCGAAAGTGTGATCAAAGTCGGAACGTTGTTTTGATTTTTTTTAAGAAAGGATTTTGGCAGGAGGAAGAATCGTGAAAAAAGAAATAACGACTTGAAAAATAAATAAAAAGCACAACCGAAATTGTGCTTTTTATCGCAAGTTGGCGAAATGCCGCTAAGAAAAACTGCGCTTAGCGAGCCAGCCAGCCACCATCAACAGCAATCGTGTAACCGTTGATGTAGTCAGATGCGCTGGAAGCCAGGAACACTGATGGGCCCATCAGGTCCTGCGGTAAGCCCCAACGGCCTGCCGGGATACGATCCAGAATTTCTTTGCTGCGTTCTTCATCGGCGCGCAACTGCTGGGTATTGTTGGTAGCCATATATCCCGGCGCAATTGCGTTGACGTTGATACCGTGTTTTGCCCACTCGTTCGCCATCAAACGCGTTACACCCATAACGGCGCTTTTTGACGCGGTATAAGAAGGTACGCGGATACCACCCTGGAAGGACAGCATAGACGCGATGTTGATGATCTTGCCGCCTTTACCTTGTTTGATGAACTGGCGCGCAACGGTCTGAGACATAAAGAACACGCTCTTAATGTTCAGGTTCATTACGTCGTCCCAGTTTTTCTCGCTGAAATCGATCGCATCTTCACGACGGATGATACCGGCGTTGTTAACCAGAATGTCAACGTGACCAAATTCAGCAACGGCTTTTTCTACCAGTTCAGCATGACCAGCGACGTTGCTCATGTCAGCGGTCAGGCTCAGGAAACGGCGCCCCAGTGCAGTGACTTTTTCGATGGTGTCTTTCGGTTCAACGATGTTGACGCCGACGATATCACAACCGGCTTGTGCCAGACCGATAGCCATACCCTGACCCAAACCCGTATCACAACCAGTGATAAGAGCAACTTTACCTTGCAAATCAAAAGAATTTAAAATCATATCTCTAATCTCTCTATAAGCGACAATAATTAGTCGTTAGCTGTTACTGTAGGGAACACCGGTACTTCCGGTTGAAAGCGATTAACGTAACTCGCTAACCTTGACGTGATCCATGTCACCGAAAACCTGATTCTCGCCAACCATGCCCCAGATGAAGGTGTAGCGTCTGGTGCCAACACCGGAATGAATCGACCAGCTCGGTGAAATCACCGCCTGCTCGTTTTTTATAACTATGTGACGGGTTTCTTGCGGTTGCCCCATCATGTGGAAAACGGCCGTTTCATCGTCCATGTCAAAATAGAAATAGACTTCCATTCGGCGCTCATGCGTATGACAAGGCATGGTGTTCCATAGGCTGCCTTCGGCCAGCTTGGTTAATCCCATCGTGAGCTGGCAGGTCGGCAATACATCGGGAACGATGTATTTATTAATCGTACGGCGATTACAACTGGCATCTTCACCCACCGTTTGTGGTGAGGCGTCAGCCTGAGTAATCTTGCGGGTAGGGTATGTCGTATGTGCTGGCGCGCTGTTGTAGTAAAACTTGGCGGGATTAGCCGCATCGGCGCTGGTAAATTGCACGTCTTTCACGCCCATACCAACATAGATTGCTTCTTCATTACCCACGTCATAGCGTTCGCCATCGACAGTCACGATGCCTGCGCCGCCAATGTTGATGGCGCCGAATTCGCGACGTTCCAGAAAATAGCTGACGCCGAGTTGTTTGCCCACTTCACCGCCAATCGTCACGGCGCTGTGTAGGGGCATAATGCCACCGACGATGATTCGGTCGATGTGGCTATAGGTCATAGTGTAGGCATCGGCAGAAAAAATCTGCTCGATCAGGAATTCACGACGTAGACCGGCGGTATCCAGTTGCTTCGCGTGATCGCTGTGAATGCTTTGACGAACTTGCATTGCTTAGCCTCTCTTTCAGAGAAAAACAAAAATCAGGCGCGGTTCCTGACGCAGGAATCATTCCTGGTGAAAGCGCCGGGCGAAACAGATGATGTTGCGTGGCAGTGACAACGTCACCTGTTCCTCAACGTGCCCGGTTCTTTCTTGTTATGCGGGATGATAGTTTGGATGGGATGTGAATTCAATAAAAATGAAATAATGTTTTATTTATTTCTTGAGGGCCGTCATGGTTTTGCTTATTTTATGTTTCTTCTGGTACTGATGTGGCTAAAATGTCGCAATCCATAGTCATACACTCGTTGTCGTGCACGGTTTGTTGACGCAATAGAAGGTATGGGCAATACAAGCGTTAGAGGAGAGATGATAATGAGAAGATACTTTATTGATGATGAAACGCCGTGGGAAGAGCTGGGCGGTGGCATTAAACGTAAGATCATGACCTGGAGCGATGAGCTGATGATGGTCTACGTGCACTTTGATAAAGGGGCCATTGGTACGCCGCATTTTCATGAAATTCACGATCAGATTGCTTATGTTGCCGCTGGCAGCTTTGAAGTTGTGATCGAAGGTGAAAAACGTATCCTGAAAACTGGCGACGCCTATCTGGCGGTGAAAAACGAGATGCACGGCGTGGTCTCGCTGGAAGATGGCAGCGTTCTGATCGATGCTTTCTCGCCTAAGCGCGCTGATTTCCTGTAATACCTAAAGCGTGGTCAGTCCATTGGCTGACCACGCTTTCCCCATCTCCCGCAGCGCCTGCTTTTCTACCTTTCCGCTTCTTTATTTCCACACCAATGCGCCTACATTACGTGTTCAGCGGCCAGTTGACCCAGAGAATCCAGCTTATAGTCGGCTAGCGTCCAGCGTGCGTCAGCGCGGAACTCGGCCTGCGGAATAACGATGGAACGCATGCGTGCCGCTTTGGTGGCGATCATGCCATTCACCGAATCTTCCAGCGTCACGCATTGCGTGGGAGAAACGCCGAGCGCATTTGCTGCATTCAAGTACACTTCAGGGTGCGGTTTGCTATACGGCAGCGCTTCGGCTGACATTAAGACATCAAAGTAGTGATCCAGGTTAAACATGCGCAGCACCTGCTGCTGCATGTGGAGCGGCGAAGCGGAAGCCAGTCCAATTTTGAGATTCTGTTCACGGCACAGCTGCAGCGCATGCTCGACACCGGGCAGGAGCGGGCGCTGTTCGGCAACGAGTTCGGTAGCGCGAGCGATAATACGGCGAACAACCTCGTCCCGGCTTGGTGTCGTCCAGGGCGAGTGCTGATACCAAAGTTCAACAACCATATCGATGCGCAGGCCCAGCGTGTCTTTCATTGTGTGTCGCAATGAAATATCAACGCCCAGCGAGGCGATCACTTCTAGCTCTGCTTTATCCCACAATGGTTCTGAATCAATCAGCAGCCCATCCATATCGAAAATCGTCGCTCGTATAGAAGAATCAAAGGACATACCACTGGCTCCGTCAGCAAAGAAAAAGGAAATTTAATGGTAAACTATACCCTAAAGAAGTCGAGTTGCAGGATGAAATGCCAGCGCTTTGAATAAGGCGAAGCGCTGCCCCGTCTGGGTGAGGCCCATGGGGCCGAATAACAACCAAAACATTCATGCAGAGTGAAGGATGACGAGGTTGCACCGCCATTGTGGCTGATCTGGCTGTGCGGGAGATAAAGTGTTGACTGCGCGTAAACTTACAGTAGGCTACCCGTCGTACTAAAACGATATATTACCGATGTTGCGTCGCTAAGAAGGGGTTCTCATGACGTATCAACAGGCTGGCCGTATTGCCGTCGTTAAACGCATTGCCGGATGGATCCTTTTTATTCCCGCGCTGCTTTCAACTTTCGTCTCGCTGGCTAACTATCTCTACGCGTATACCCAGAAAAAACAGGGCATTGACGCTGTTCTCCTGGATTTCCTGCATTTGATGGTCGACATGGTGCGCTTTAATACACCTTTCCTGAACATTTTTTGGTTCAATTCGCCGGTGCCGGATTTTACGCGCTTTTTTAGTGCCGCGACGCTGATGTTTTGGCTGATCTACATCCTGATTTTTATTGGCCTGGCTTTGCAGGTTTCGGGTGCCCGGATGTCTCGTCAGGCGAAGGCAATAAAGGAAGGCATTGAAGATCAACTGATTCTGGAGAAGATGAAAGGGGATGGCGGGAACACGCGTGAGACGTTGGAATCACGTGTCATTGTCCCGGGACATACGATTTTCGTGCAATTCTTTCCGCTTTATATTCTGCCAGTGATTATCGCTGGTGTCGGTTATCTGGTGCTGCGCTTGTTAGGACTACCCGTCTGAGTGACGGTCTGGCGCAATCGCTGCGCCAGACTCCGTATCCTTCCTGTCCAACCTCTCATCTTAGAACAACAGTCTTTCACTAAATTAAAAGCTGCCGCTCAATGAGCTGCTGCGCCTCAACGATGTGTTTACCGCCGAAAAGATTGGCGCGGTTCAGCAGATAATAAATCTGGTAAATAGGCTGGCGATCGATAAAGCCTTTATCCAGCGGCCACACGCTCTGGTAGCCATCATAAATCTGTGCGGGCAGGGCTGGATAACGCGGCAGCATCGCTAAGTCGCATTCTCTGTCCCCCCAATAGCAGGCCGGATCGAACAGATAAGCGCCATCCTGACTATTCGCACAGTTATCTGGCCATAGGTCACCGTGCAAGAGCGAAGGCTGAGGCTGATGCCCCGTCAGACGTTCCTCAACGCGAGCGATTAGCGTTTCAATGTGACCAAAGTGCATCCCTTTTTCCGCAGCCAACTGTAACTGCCACCCAATACGCTGTTCGGCAAAAAAGGTCGCCCAGCGCCGCTGCCAGCTGTTTGGCTGAGGCGTGGTTGAGAGGTCGTTGTCGAAATCCAGCCCAAACTGCGGCTGATCGCTCCACTGGTGCAGGCGAGCTAACTGTTCGCCCAGACACCAGGCACTGTGGGCATCCAACGGTTTAACGGGCAGGAATTGCAGAAGCAGGAAGCTGTGATCGCGTGAACTACCGACACCATAAACAGCTGGCACACGCACGGTATTGCTGCGACTCAGCAGGTGCAGT
Organism: Pectobacterium sp. 1950-15; assembly: GCF_037136835.1. Taxonomy (NCBI): domain Bacteria; kingdom Pseudomonadati; phylum Pseudomonadota; class Gammaproteobacteria; order Enterobacterales; family Pectobacteriaceae; genus Pectobacterium; species Pectobacterium sp. 1950-15. The sequence goes on from NZ_JBBBQR010000016.1 coordinate 94,037, forward strand.
TGATCGGCTTCAGCGGTGAATTTAGCCAACATTTCACGACTATCGCATTTTACGAAGACGTCATGATCGCCGTAACGGACATACCAGACTGGATGTATTTCACCACCGGGCAGTTCGCGGTGTTCCTGAATATCCGCAGTACCGTGATGCTCTTCCAAAAGTCGGCTGATAGCTTGCCACATAAGGTCATCCTCCCGTTGATGTTGCCGATACCCTGCTATTCACTGGGGTGATTCGTTTACGGTAACCCATTGAGCGCAATAAAAATGGAATCTATAGCACACTGATAACAATAGGCGCAGATAGCGAGAAACAAGTATAGTCGGAATTAAAAATAGCGGGGTTAGGATGATGCTCAATCCGCGGGATGAAGATGTGAGATAGGCATAAGTGACGTAACCGGCAGCGGTCTTCCGGTTACGTCAGGCTAAGAGGCTTGCAGCGAGTAAGCGCTATAACGCGTCGGTGACAACCTGAGATGCCGACTGACGACGCAGTTTTAGCTGGTGGTACGTCAGCGCCAGCGTGAAGAACAGGGCCTGAACGATGACGATACAAGGGCCTGTCGCGCCATCGATATAGAAACTGATCAAGGTGCCAGCAATACAGGAAATGACAGAAACCAGCGTGGCGACAAGCACCATACGCTCGAAGCGCTTGCAGACCATGAAGGCAATAATGCCCGGCGCAATCAGCATCGCAATCACCAGAATAACGCCGACGGCCTGTAGTGATGCGACAATCGTCATTGCCAGCAGGCTCAGCAACCCATAGTGCAGCAGCTTAACGGGCAGGCCGATGACGCGGGCATGATTGGGGTCGAAGCAGTACAGCATGAAATCTCGCCGTTTTAACAACACAATGCCCAGCGTCACGCCGGCAATCAGTAAGATTTGCGTCAGTTCTTGCTGAGTGATGCCCAGCACGTTACCAAACAGAATGTGGTTCAGGTGCTGATCGGTATCGATGCGCGCAAACATGACGAGCCCCAGCGCAAACATACCGGAAAAGATGATCCCCATTACCGTATCTTCTTTGACCCGGCTGTGCTCTTTCACGTATCCCGTCGCTACCGCACAAAAAATACCGGAAACGAAAGCGCCGATGACCAGCGGGATCCCCAGTAAAAACGCGACAACGATACCGGGCAGCACGGCATGGGAAATGGCATCACCCATTAGCGACCAGCCTTTTAGCACCAGATAGCATGACAAGACCGCGCAGACCGTACCCGTGACGACGGCGGCGAGTAACGCACGTTGCATGAATGGATAAGACAGGGGATCGAGTAACCAGCTCATTAGCGTCATAACGCATCTCCTGATTGATCGCGTAGCCGCAGGCGGCGCGATGCCAGCAACCCATGTTTGGGGGCAAAGACAAACGCCAACAGGAAGACGACGGTTTGCAAGGTGACAATCACGCCGCCGGTTGCACCATCAAGGAAAAAGCTCAGATACGCGCCCACGGCGCTGGTAATGGCGCCCAGTGCAATAGAAATCACAACCAGACGACCAAACCGATCGGTGAGCAGGTAAGCAGTGGCACCCGGTGTAATTACCATTGCGATTACCAAAATCGCCCCGACGGTTTGCAACGCTGCAACCGTACAGGCGCTCAACAGCGTAAAGAACAGAATTTTCAGCTTCAGCGGAGAAAGGCCAATCGAACGGGCGTGATTTTCATCGAAGAACACGGCTAGCAGATCTTTCCACAGCAGGCAGAGAATCAGGAACGTCACGCCGATGATGATTTCAACTTGCAGAATATCTTCGTCGGCAATGCCCAAAATATTGCCGAAAATGATGGACTGCACGTTAACCGATGTCGGATTAAGCGAAATGATCAGCAGACCGACAGCGAAAAACGTTGAGAAAATAAAGCCGATAATCGCATCTTCGCGCAATCGGGTAATGTGACGGATGAGCGTCATCGCCAGCGCGGCGAGCATACCGGTAAAAAATGCACCGGCAGCGTAGGGCAGGCCCAATGCATAGGCACCCGCGACACCGGGGACGACGGAGTGGGAGAGGGCATCGCCCATCAGCGACCAGCCTTTCAGCATCAGGTACGCCGAAAGAAAAGCGCACACGCCGCCGACAATCGCGCTGACCCAGATCGCTTTGACCATGTAGTTATAGCTGAATGGCTGCAACAGGATATCGATCATCAGGGCTTTTTCTCCTCCGGTATGGCGCGTGACGCAGGAGGATCGCTCTTGGTTGAACCATAAAACACGGCCGGACGTTCATCGTCTGTCAGCACCGTCACCGAGCGAACATCGTCATCATCGTGAAGATGAGATCCTCCGAGATTGATGTGTCGCAGAACGCCACCGAACGTTTTCTCCAAATTGCTCTGGGTAAAGGTGCTGTGCGTGGGGCCTGCGGCTAAAACGGTACGATTGACTAAAATAACGTTGTCGCAAAACTCAGGAACGCTGCCGAGGTTATGGGTCGCCACCAAAATCAAATGGCCTTCATCGCGCAAGGTGCGCAGCAGATCGATAATGGCGTTCTCCGTTTTAACGTCGACGCCGGTGAAAGGCTCATCCAGCAGCAATACGCTGCCTTGTTGAGCCAACGCCCGCGCCAGAAACACGCGTTTTTTCTGTCCGCCGGAGAGTTCACCGATTTGGCGATGTTGCAGCGTCGATAGCCCTACGCGCTCCAGCGATTCCGCCACAATGGTGCGATCTTGCTTACTCGGGATGCGCAGGAAATTCATCCGCCCGTAGCGCCCCATCATGACGACGTCGGAAACCAGAACGGGAAAATTCCAGTCCACATCCTCTGTTTGTGGAACATAAGCAACCAGATTCTGTTTCAGCGCCTGATAAATGGGTTGCTGGTTGAGCAGTACCTGCCCTGAGGTTGGTTTGACCAATCCCATGATGCTTTTGAACAACGTTGATTTTCCACTGCCGTTTACGCCAACCAAGGCGCAAATTGTACCGCCGGTCAGGGAAAAAGAAGCATGGCGAATAGCCTGATGCCCGTTGCTGTAAGTAACCGAAACATCATTGACTTCTAATGACTGTACTGCTCGATCGCTACTCATTGATTAAATCCTTTCGCGATGGTTTCCACCGTCACTTTTAACAGGTCGATATAGGTTGGCACTGGGCCTTTTTCTGTAGACAGCGAATCAACATACAGCACGCCGCCGTATTTCGCCCCCGTTTCTTTACTCACCTGTTTTGCCGGTTTATCGGAAACGGTGCTTTCGCTGAAGACCACAGGGATAGCCTTCTCACGCACGGTATCGATAACTCGACGAACCTGTTGTGGCGACCCTTGCTCGTCGGCATTGATTGGCCAGAGATAGACTTCATTGAACTGATAATCTTTCGCCAGATAGCTGAATGCACCTTCACTGGTGACTAACCAGCGCTGCTGTTCTGGGATGCGGGAGAGACGCTCACGCAGCGGTGCGTCGAGAGCCTTAATTTTTTCCGCATAGGCTTTGGCGTTACGATTATACGTCTCTGCATTGGCAGGATCGGCTTGCACCAGGCCTTTGCGGATATTTTCAATATAGATTAATGCATTGGAGGGGGACATCCAGGCATGTGGGTTTGGATTGCCATTATAGGCACCTTCGCGGATAGGAAGTGGTGTGATGCCTTCCGTTACCACAACGGCGGGTACATTTTTTACGTTTTCGAAAAAGCGCGTAAACCAGCGCTCAAGATTCATCCCATTCCACAGTACCAACTGCGCAGACTGTGTTTTAACAATATCGCGCGGTGTCGGTTGATAATCATGAATTTCTGCGCCGGGCTTGGTAATGGACTCGACCGTTGCGGCATCGCCAGCAATATTCTGTGCGATATCCTGAATGATGGTAAAGGTGGTGATGACTTTAAGCTTTTCAGCCGCCTGAGCGGATGCATTGGCTAAAAGCAGTAAGGCGCACGGCAGCGCGATGCGACGGAACAGGGCAGGAAAACGGGCGTGAAAACCAATCATGCGAATATCCTTACAAACCGTGAAAGTGTTACTTGAGAATAATTATCAATATCATTTAAGTCAAGGGGCAGAGAAGGGCGGGGAGTCAATATTGGAGGGTGTCTCATGACACAAAAAATCACTGTTCGCAGGCTCGTAGCACGTGCTTGCGCGGGTAAGGAACGCATCATGCTCCTTTAGTAACAGAAATGTTGCTTTAATTTAATGAATCGTACTTAAGGTTACAACGAAAGTCTAACGGTAACGGTAGTGAACTGTCGCGTGACTATACATAGTTATACACATGGCGAAATTTGCGTCAAAAAGAGAGAGAAATCTGATGCAGCCTTAAGAAAATAACAATGGCTGCCGATAAATCATAAAGATTGTGAGAGATGTCTCTAGTTTATACTAAAGGGTTGTAAGCGATATGAGCACAAAATCAGAACGACGTTGGAAGCTGGCAAGTTTGGTCTTATTGACTTTTTTGATAGCATTATTAGTGTTATTGGTTCAAACAAGTTAATTCCTGACGCAACGAAAGGTTAGGGCATAAATAATTTCTATTATGTAATGTATTAATGCAAAAGATATAGATAGCATAAAAATGACAATCGATTTTAAACATTGATATAAGCGTGGCTGCTGTCGGCACGCTTGTTGTTAATGTTCAATATCCCTTCGTGGTTGCACGCCAATTATAGCTTTTTGTTATGATTGCTGGTGCGCCTGTGCCAGAAATGGGACGGCTGTCGCGTATTTTTTTGCATAATAGAATCTGTCGTGCGCTTATTGCGCGGTGTCAGAAGCAGCCTGTGAATATAGGCGTCAGCGAACATTATCGTGTATTAATGAATCAGGGATGACGTGAATTTGTGCGGCATGTCCACGACTGATAAAAAAGGCCTTGCCATCGATTACATAGTGTGTAATAACGCTTCTGGGTAAAACGAGGTACAGTTCTGTATATGAATGGCATTTTCAGTAAAGAAGACTTAAGTACAACCTTTAGCGTTGCATGCTGCTTCTCTGCCGATCCTTATCTTAGTGCCTCAAGCAGTAACGACTTTGGTTTGTCTGTATAACGCCTTTTTGGCGGTTTAAACAATTAAAGGAAATATTTGAAATGGCAAAGATTAAAGGTCAGGTTAAGTGGTTCAACGAGTCTAAAGGCTTTGGTTTCATCACTCCTGCTGACGGCAGCAAAGATGTATTCGTACACTTCTCTGCAATTCAAGGCAACGGCTTCAAAACTCTGGCTGAAGGCCAGAACGTAGAATTCGAAATTCAGGATGGCCAGAAAGGTCCTTCCGCAGTAAACGTCACTGCGCTGTAATTTTACAGCTCTGTTGCAAAACCCGCCATGGTGCGGGTTTTTTGTTGTCTGCATTTTATCTTTACCCGTAACGCAATAAAGACGTTTTTAATGAGGAAAATGTGCCGATGAGTTATCAGTGTCCGCTATGCCAGTTACCTCTGGAGCGACACCCGCGGCAATGGACGTGTGGTAAACATAGCTTTGACTGTGCGAAAGAAGGGTACGTCAACCTCTTGCCGGTACAGTTTAAGCGTTCAAAACAGCCAGGCGATAGTGCTGAAATGATGCAGGCACGGCGCAGCTTTCTGGAAGCCGGTCACTATCAACCGTTACGCGACGCCGTGGCGCAACACGTTGACGCTATTGTGGCGGATGACGCCGCTGCGCTGTTGGATATCGGCTGTGGCGAGGGGTATTACACCGCGGAACTGGCGCAGCGTCTTACCTCGCACAGAACGATGACGATTTACGGACTGGATGTGTCCAAAGCGGCGATTCAGCGTGCGGCAAAACGGTATGAAAACGTTGAGTTTTGCGTTGCATCCAGCCAGAGACTGCCTTTTCGCGACGCCTCCCTTGATGCTGTGGTAAAAATTTACGCGCCGTGTAACGACGCGGAGCTACAGCGCACCATTAAGGTTGGCGGTTGGGTGGTGACGGTGTCTCCAGGGCCTCGACATCTTTATCAACTGAAAGCGGAAGTCTACGATGAGGTGTTATTGCACCCGAGCAAAGACGAAGCGCTCGTCGGCTTTCAGCTTATGGATCAGCAAGTGCTCGCGTACCCGATGCAGCTATCCGGGAACGAGGCTGCGGCGCTATTGCAGATGACGCCTTTTGCCTGGCGGGCAACGCCGGACGTTAGCGAGCGATTGCGTGCCGCTGCCGCATTTAGCTGTGAAACGGATTTTATTATCCGCTTGCATCAGCGTGTTGATAGCGACGTCGTCGCTTAATCGAGAAGAATAAAAACGGGCAGCGCGATAGTCGGGCTGCCCGTTGATGTAAAATGTGTTTTATACCCTAAATACTTCACGTTTTGTCATGCAACGTGAAGTATGACGGCGATATCAGGCGGCGTAGCCGAGGTGCTCGTACAGGATGTTACAGCCGATACCAATCAGAACCAACCCGCCAATCACTTCCGCTTTTTTACCGAGAATCGGGCCGATGTAGCGACCAATCATCATACCGAGTGTCACCATAATCATGGTGGCGCAGCCAATCACCATTGCGGTATGGAAAATATTTACCTGAAGGAAAGCCAGACCGACGCCGATTGCCATGGCATCTAAGCTGGTGGCGACCGCGGTGCAGATTAGCAACGCCAGACTATGATTTTTGACTTTTTCGCAGCGACAGTCTGAAGAACCTTTGAGCCCCTCAACGACCATACGGCCGCCAAGAATCAATAGCAGCGTAAACGCAACCCAGTGATCCCATTCGAGAATATATTGGCTGGCAAAGAAACCCAGTGCCCAACCGATCAGCGGGGTGATTGCCTCGATAACGCCAAAAATGAGCCCGGTACGGATGGCATCGCGGAAACGAGGATTGTGCAGGACGGCACCTTTACCGATTGACGCGGCGAAGGCATCCATTGACATACCAAATGCTAGGATAAGTGTTGCTGACATATTCATTGTAAATAGCCTCGGCTGGACGATTAACCATATACACGCAGATCATCCCCAACCCGAATGACGATCTTACGTGTCTATGGTCTCGCCTGCCAATCACGCTTGGCCGCCCGCACCACGTCTATGCTCCGATAACAGAAGATAAACGAGTATGTTGATACGAGCATTTCTGATGAATTATTGTGAGTATTAATTAATCAGAAATCGGCTACTCCCCAATGACGGCGCAACCTTAACATATTATTTATGCGATAAACAACACTAAAAGTTTTACGTGTTAATGATGCAATTGATAATTATTTTCATTTGGTTATTGAAATTGACTAATCGTATAAAATAACGTCAAGGTTATTGGGGTTAAAATACCACCATAAAACGAGGTGTCTATTTGTGGTTATTTAAAATAATTCGCCTGATAAGTTTACCTTATTGATTCTCAATCATAAATTTATATATTTTTTCTAAATCATCGAGCTGGGTAACCTGTATCAATAAACGCCGTTTCTCAAGATCGATGACTAATATGCCATCCTCAGATAAATTCATATTTTTAATTCTGGTATAAGGAATGAATATATTCGCATAAAAGAAGCCGGTTGATTTAAAAACCAGTTTAGGGCGACGAATATAGGCTAGATAACACGCCATGAAGGCCAGAGAAATCAAAAGATAGGTGGTAAGAATAGCGCCATTACTCATCACATTCTGATAAATAAGAATCCCTACTAAGCCGATAAAAATTAGTGTATCGAGCCGATTCGTCCGTTTCAGAGGGACGAGGAGCTGGGTTTTCCCCTTGAGTTTATCCATGATGAACTCATCATAGATGGCATAAACCAGTGCTAACGCAATCAACACGACCAGCGTAATATCCGTCATTGTCATCCGTATTATCCTTGCTCGTTAAGCATCCATATTTGTCATAAAGAATGGCCGGGCGTATTAGCACCCGGCCATTGACTATTACACGCCGAGCAGGCCGATCCAGTATCCGAAGATACCAATGGCGAAGAAGCCCATAATCAGCCACAGTGCGTTTACCTTGCGTCGTAACAGCCACATACAGCCGAACGTCAGCAGTAGGGGAACGAGCCCCGGCATAAGCTGGTCAAGGATAGACTGAACGGTGGTCACCGTGGTTTCCCCGTTCTGGTTCGTCACCGTCGACACCACCATCGGAATGTTGACGTGAGTCCATTTATTGACCAATGCCCCCATGACGAACAGGCCGAGAATAGAGGCTGACTCGGTCATTTTTTGCAGGAAACCGCCGCCCATATCGCTGACGATATCGATCCCTTTACGGTAGCCATAGGCGACGCCGTAGTAACGAACCAGCAGGCGAACCAGGTTAAACAGAACGAAGAAGAGGACTGGCCCTAACAGGCTGCCGCTCATGGCAATCCCCGCACCCAGTGCGGCGAATACCGGACGGGCGGTGCCCCAGAATATTGGGTCGCCGACGCCAGCCAGTGGCCCCATCAGCCCGACTTTCAGGCCGTTTATTGCCGCGTCATCAATGGGAGCGCCATTCGCGCGTTGCTCTTCCATCGCCATCGTTACGCCGAGTACCGGAGCCGCAACAAACGGCTGTGTATTGAAGAACTCCAGATGGCGCTTGATCGCCTGTTTACGCTCTTCCGAGTTTTCAGGATAAAGACGGCGAATTACCGGCACCATGGAAAAACAGAAGCCGAGTGCCTGCATACGTTCAAAGTTCCAGGAGCCTTGAAACAGGTTGGAACGGATAAACACCGCGCGGATGTCGCTGTCAGTGAGTTTTTTGACATTCGTGTTTTCGACCATTTTGCTCACTCCTGTTAATCCAGTTCGTTATCAAGGTCGTTATTGCCTGATGAAACCGGCTGACCTTGAACCTTGTTATATTTCGGGCTGAGCTGGATATACAGCACCGCCATCACAATACCGATTACGCCCAGCGCCACCAGGTTAAACTGGGTGAACGCGGCGGTCACAAAGCCAAGATAGAAGAACGGCATCAGGTAGCCCGCGCGCATCATGTTGATGACCATCGCGTAACCGACGACGACAATCATGCCCCCGGCGATATTCAGACCGTTGGTCACCACTTCCGGGATGGAGTTCAGCAGCGCGTGAACGGCATCGGTACCAACGGAAACGGCAACGATTACTGCAGGAATCGCGATACGCATGGCCTGTAGCAGCAGGGCAGAGACGTGAATCCAACTGATTGCCGTCAGGTTACCTCGCTCTGCTGCGCTGTCTGCCGCATGCTGGAACGCAACGGTGATGGTACGAACAATGATGGTTAATACTTGCCCAGCGGCAGCAAGCGGAATGGCCAGAGCAATCCCTGCGCCGATCCCCTGACCACCGGCGATAACCAGAATGGTTGAAATAATGGAGGCCAGAGCCGCATCTGGTGCGACAGCTGCACCGATGTTCATCCAGCCTAACGCGATCATTTCCAGCGTACCGCCAATAATGATCCCGGTTTTTAAATCACCTAATACTGCGCCAATCAGCGTACAGGCGACGAGTGGACGGTGGAATTGGAATTCATCAAGAATTGAACCCATCCCCGAAACACACGCGACGAGAAATATCAGCACAATTTGAAGTGTGGTAATCTCCATCGTACTTCTCCTATAAAATGTGTCTGAGTAAAAATAAATCGCCATCCCCGTTGTTTTTCAATGTCAACGTAAAGTTGTCTATGTCGGCATAAAGCTTTTCAATATCGACATAAATACCTATCTTGAAAATCGTCAGGTCTATAAAGCTATTATCGATGGTGACGTTCGCGTTAATCACATTCGCATTGCGATGGGGATCAGCGCGGCATTTTGTTAATTAAATCCATCATTTTGAGCCGGGTATCGGTTGAAACTTTCCGAACCTCCAATTCAATTCCGCGTTTATCTAATTCTCGGAATGCAGTGATATCCTTCTCATCGATAGAAACGGCATTATTGACCTGCGTTTTCCCCTGTTTGAATGCCATCCCGCCAATATTAACCGAGGTGATTTTTACGCCATTCTCGATCAGCGTTAATACATCCGTCGGATTGGTGAACAACAGCATCACCCGGTCGGCGGCATATTTGGGGTTGTCGTAGACACGGACGGCTTTGGCGACATCCACCACGTGAGCGGTAACGCCCGGTGGCGCAACCTGAGTCAGCAACGTTTTACGCACGTTATCGGCGGCGACTTCATCGCTGACGACAATAATGCGCGAAACATTGGTTTCTTTCGTCCAGCGGGTGGCGACCTGACCATGAATCAGACGGTCATCGATACGCGCCAATCCGATCTTCATGTGTTCACCGGAGCCTGCTGGTGTGGGGGCTGCCTTGGCTTTTGGCGGTGGTGGAGGAGAAGGGGGCGCGGCTTTGGGCGTATCCTGATGCTTCAGCGCTTTTACGCCATCCCTGCCGGCTTCCAGAGCGATAGAAACCAAATCGGAAAAGGACGGATTATCATCCCGAGCCATAAAGGTTTCCGCCAGCATGGGAATATTGACGCCGGCGATAACGTCATGGTTTTCCTTACTGGTGACGAGACGGCTGGCCGCGTTGAATGGGCTACCGCCCCAGGTATCAACGAGAAACAGCACGCCTTGCGATGTGTCTAACTGTGTGAGTTTTTCCTGATATTTTTCTATCAATGTTTCGGCGTTTTCTCCAGGGACGAAATCGATCCAGGCGATATTGCTTTGCTCGCCAAGGATCATTTCTGCTGTCTTTAACAGCGGTCCCGCAGTGGCGCCGTGAGTGCATAACATGATTGCAATACTCACTTGCTACCTCCTCACGTTCACGATCAAAAAGAGTCAATGTGTCAGGAAACAGGGTTAACGTTCAGCCACTGAACGTTAACCGTCGCGGTATTAGTATGGCTGCAAGAAAAAAATTTACCGTGGATTCATGACATTCACTGTGTTCCTCCAGGTTGTCAGGCGAGAAATCGTGACTGACAGATTTATTTTAGTTATCGAAAAAATAAATAGTGTGATGATGCTCTAATGCTGACCAGTTAAGCGGGAGGCTAAAAGAGTGCAGAAGCGGAAAATTTGAGCGTGTTATCAATGCGAAGCCGGACGACGAAATTCTTTGTGAAAATTGGTAACAACCTGTTAGAGTAAACGTCCCTTAAATTGCTTAGGAGCACCGGGCATCAGCCCTTCCCATGGACTGTCACCGACAAAACGTTCTCTGTTTCCCCGCTAATGCTGGCGGTTTTCTGTACTCAGCTGGTCACTCAGACCACATTCAGAATCTCTCTGATTCATATCAACTCTTTTTATTACCATTCAATGCGGCTCATGCATTGATGTCATCTGCTCGTTCATTTTCTGGAGTCTGACATGGAATTTTTGCTAGATCCTTCAATCTGGGCAGGCTTATTGACGCTGGTGGTACTTGAAATTGTTCTGGGTATCGACAATTTGGTGTTTATCGCCATTTTGGCGGATAAATTACCCCCCAAACAGCGAGATAAAGCCCGCATTATCGGTTTAAGCCTGGCGCTGTTAATGCGTCTGGGCCTGTTGTCTTTGATTTCCTGGATGGTCACACTGACGCGTCCACTGTTTAGCCTTGGTGATTTCAGCTTCTCGGGTCGTGACCTGATTTTGCTGTTCGGCGGTGTGTTCCTCTTGTTCAAAGCTACGATGGAGCTACATGAACGGCTAGAGAATAAAACGCACGACGGCAATGGGAATCGCGCCCATGCGAGTTTCTGGGCCGTGGTGGCGCAGATTGTCGTGCTGGATGCCGTGTTCTCGCTGGATGCCGTGATTACCGCGGTGGGCATGGTCGATCATCTGGGCGTGATGATGACGGCAGTGATCATCGCGATGGGTGTCATGCTGATTGCTTCTAAGCCACTGACCCGATTCGTCAACGAGCATCCAACGGTGGTTGTCCTGTGTCTCAGCTTCTTGCTGATGATTGGTTTGAGCCTGATGGCGGAAGGTCTTGGCTTCCACATTCCGAAAGGCTACCTGTACGCTGCGATTGGTTTCTCTATTCTGATCGAACTGTTTAACCAGATTGCCCGTCATAACTTTATGAAACACCAGTCGCATCGTCCTTTGCGTGAGCGTACCGCAGAGGCCATTCTGCGCCTGATGGGTTCACGGAAAAACACGGACGATCTGGATGCGGATGAACCTCAGAAGAAGCTCACGACAGAAGAGTTTGCTGAGGAAGAGCGCAATATGATCAGCGGCGTGCTGACATTAGCGTCGCGTTCACTGCGCAGCGTGATGACGCCACGTACGGAAATTTCCTGGGTGGATAGTGAAAGTTCTGTCGAGCAGATCCGTATGCAATTGCTGGATACACCTCACAGCCTGTTCCCAATATGCCGCGGTTCTCTGGATGAACTGATCGGCGTCGTCCGTGCCAAGGATTTGCTGGTGGTGCTGGAAACACAGACGGATGTAGAAAGCTTCGCTGCGGCGAATCCGCCCATCGTCGTACCCGAAACGCTGGATGTGATTAACCTGTTGCCCGTTCTGCGTCGTGCGAAAGGCAGCCTGGTTATCATCACCAACGAGTTTGGCGTGGTGCAAGGGTTGGTTACGCCGCTGGATGTGCTGGAAGCGATTGCAGGTGAGTTCCCGGATGAAGACGAAACGCTGGATATCATTCCAGACGGCGAAGGCTGGCTGGTGAAGGGCGGAACAGACCTGCATGCCTTACAGCAGGTCGTGGATAGCAGCGATCTGGTTGACCCGAAGGAAGATTACGCTTCACTGGCTGGCCTGTTGCTGGCGCACAGTGATGAGTTCCCGAAAGTCGGCGAGATCATCGAATTGCACCACCTGCGCTTCCATATCGTTGAGGTTTCCGAATACCGTATCGATCTGGTGCGTGTGGAACGCATTGTGGATGAGGACGACGCTGAAGAAGCGTAATGCGATCCGCTAAGTCATTGCAAAATAAAGCCCCGCCAA
>NZ_JBBBQR010000017.1:0-92438 GCF_037136835.1 Pectobacterium sp. 1950-15
TTACACAGGTGCGCTGATATGGCTCAGTTGGTAGAGCGCACCCTTGGTAAGGGTGAGGTCCCCAGTTCGACTCTGGGTATCAGCACCAGTTATTTGGGTTAATGTTCGGCTTAAAAAAGAATTTACCTGGCGGCGATAGCGCGGTGGTCCCACCTGACCCCATGCCGAACTCAGAAGTGAAACGCCGTAGCGCCGATGGTAGTGTGGGGTTTCCCCATGTGAGAGTAGGGAACTGCCAGGTTTCAATTAAGACAAAAGGCCATCCTTAACAGGATGGCCTTTTGTTTATTTCTATTTCAGGATATTAGCCCTTTCCTTTTACTTGAATAGACTCTGCTTATCTTCTTATTAACTCTCCTCATAATAACGTTTTGTTTATATCTGCTTTATTTATCCCGGTTTCATTTAAGGATAATTAAAAGCACTGCCCGTGTTGTTACATTAATAAATTATTACAATCAGGAACTTTTTGCCTCAGGGTTTAAGTGCTGCTTTACTATAGCGGGCATCGTTTTATGCCCGGAAAAACAGGAGAATAAAATAGGATGACTGATCTAACGGAAAATGCGAAAGATACGCGCCAGCGTATCCGGGCTATAGTTGGCGCTTCATCGGGTAATTTGGTTGAGTGGTTTGATTTTTATGTGTATTCCTTTTGCTCAATCTATTTCGCCCATATCTTTTTCCCTTCGGGAAATACCACCACTCAATTACTACAAACAGCAGGGGTTTTTGCAGCAGGCTTTTTAATGAGACCGATTGGCGGTTGGCTTTTCGGTTACATTGCTGACAAGCATGGTCGTAAAAATTCAATGCTCATTTCGGTTTGCATGATGTGTTTTGGATCTCTGGTTATTGCATGTTTGCCGGGATATGAAACTATTGGCACCTGGGCCCCCTTTTTATTGTTATTAGCCCGCTTATTTCAGGGACTTTCCGTCGGTGGAGAATACGGTACCAGTGCAACATATATGAGTGAGGTTGCCGTTGAAGGAAGAAAGGGATTTTATGCTTCTTTTCAATATGTCACGCTGATTGGCGGACAACTGCTGGCACTGTTAGTTGTTGTGATATTGCAGCAGATTCTGAGTGATGAAGATTTGCATGCCTGGGGATGGCGTATTCCTTTTGCTCTCGGTGCTATTTTGGCGATTGTTGCGCTTTATTTACGCCGCTCTCTGAATGAAACGTCTGATAAAACAACTCGCGAACATAAAGATGCCGGTTCGCTTGCGGGGTTGTGGAAACATCGTCGCGCCTTTATTACCGTACTGGGTTTTACAGCCGGTGGTTCCTTAGCCTTTTATACGTTTACCACTTACATGCAAAAGTATTTGGTGAATACGGCAGGAATGCATGCGAAAACCGCGAGCGGGTTAATGACCCTCGCACTATTTATCTTTATGCTGCTGCAGCCGTTCTTTGGTGCATTGTCGGATAAGATTGGCCGTCGTAGCTCAATGCTCTGTTTCGGCGGACTTGCGGCACTGCTGACGGTGCCTATTCTGACAATCCTACAAAGTGTGACGAGCCCTGTTATTGCCTTCTCGTTGGTGATGCTTTCACTGATTATTGTCAGTTTCTACACGTCCATCAGCGGTATTTTAAAAGCGGAAATGTTCCCGCCTGAAGTCCGTGCGTTAGGCGTTGGCTTATCTTATGCCGTGGCTAATGCCTTGTTTGGTGGTTCGGCGGAGTATGTGGCGCTTTCGCTGAAATCCTTTGGCATGGAAACGACGTTCTTCTGGTATGTCTCGGCGATGGGGGCGATTGCATTTATTGTGTCATTAACGCTGCATCGTAAAGGCAGAGGGATGAAGCTTTAGTGTTCAGATAATTGCCATAGCGCATAGCCGGTGGTTGCACCGGCTACATCCCAAACGAGATCCTGCCAGCTCCATCCTGTTCCGCCTTCCCGACTGTCGTAAAGCTCTTTTGCCATGCCGAGGCTGATTGACAACATAATGCCGAATCCGCCGCTACGATCTGAACTCCAGCGCTGATGCGTGCCATATTCATATCCGGCGGCGCTGATGGCGGCTGAGGCGAGAAAATGTTGGGCTTTATCCTGGCCTGTCCAGCGATCTTGCGCGATGTGGCTACATCCAGAGCAGCACATTATTGCGGCGATGCACAGTAAGCGCATAGAGCTTCCCCATAGATAATAAAAAACCCCGGAAGCCGAGGTTTTTCAAAGTATAGCGTGAGTCTTAGAGAATGCGACTGATGAGCCGATCGATACGAATACGGCGCAGGCGTCGTATTAGCTTACGGACTTTCACTGGGTATTGCGCGATGCTCTCCAGTTCCATATAGCTTTTTACGATGTGGGTGTGCGTCCTGATTTTATCCAGCTCGTCCAGACGTTGCTGCAATAGAACCTGCTGAGGATCGTGAATCAGGATGGCGTTTTCCAGATCCAGACGCCATGCGCGGGGGTTAAGGTTGTTCCCCGTCAGCAGTTGCCATTTGTCATCGATCCACATGCCTTTGAGGTGGAAGCTGTTGTCGCCGTCTTTCCACAGCCTAACAACAAGCTGTTGATTCTCAATGTAGCGCTCCAAACGACTCAGGAAGCGACGCAGGTTGATCTCATAGAGATACGGCAACGCACCGATGATCTTAAAAGGCTGATCTTCTGGAATATAGAAATCGTTAGCGGTCTTATCGCCAATAATAATTTCTACTTTCTTGCCGTCCCGTAATAGCCGGATGATGTTTCTGACCAGCAGCGCGGGCAGGTTGAAATACGGGGTACAGATGACCAGATGCTCGTCGGCGCAATACATCAGATGATGTATGGTCTTATTCAGCGGGCTTTGTTTTCCTAACCCGACCAGCGGCGTGACGGTTAATTCGTTCGCATCCGCGCTGTGTTCCGGAGCCCGATAGCTAGCGGTACGCAACGTTTGGCGGAACTGTTTGATATCATTTTTGATTTCCAGGCTCTTCGGGCGATCGGTATGATCCAACCGCTGCACTGCCGGGGCTGACAGCATTGTCTGGATGTATTGCACCATCGTATCAGCCAACACCGGATTATGAATCAGCTGATAGCGGTCATAGCGGTACTTCTGATGCTGATGCAGATAAACATCATTCAGGCTGGCTCCACTATAGATGACGGTGTCATCGACAATGAACCCTTTCAGATGCAGCACGCCCAAGGCTTCGCGTGTATTGACGGGAATACCATAGATAGGGAAATGCGTGTCTGGATGTTTTTTCGCCATATCGCAATACCAATCGGCATTGGTATTCTCTGCCGCTGCGCCGATCCTGCCACGCTGAGCACGATGCCAGTCTACCAGAACGCGGACATCCAGTTCTGGACACTGCCGTTTGGCTTCATAAATTGCGGACAGAATCCCCATGCCGCCGTCATCACGTTCAAGATACAACGCCACGATATAGATGCGCTTTTTAGCACTCAAAATGGCGTTAATCAGCGTCGTGCGGAAAAGCTCAGGCGAATGCAACGTCTGAACATCGTCTGCGTTCTGAGGGATTCTGGGCAGTTGTGCAAGGTGCTGTTGGTATTTATTGCGTTTAAAATTTGACAGCATCACAGTGCGTTTCTTCTCTCATCAGTTTATACCCACCATACTTCGAGCTGCACTAGGGTATATGACCTTCTGGTCATTATCAAAAGTTAAGGAGTAGCCGAATGGGCGATAATACCATTACTTTCCGGCTGTTGTGACCCTGTTTTGCTATAACAATTCCCGTTGCAAGAGCCATGTCACGTCGTGCGATCAGTCTTTCAGCGGCAACTCCAGCGTCACAATACCCTCTTCTAATTGTACGTCGATGTGAAAACCGAGCTTTTTGGACAGCTGGATCATGCCTTGATTATGCGGCATGGTGATGCCGGTTAAGCGGGAAAGACCGTGCGCCCGAGTGTAATCAATCAGCTTTTCCAGCAACCGTCTGCCAAGGCCCAGCCCTTTTAGATCGGATCGTACCAGCACGGCAAATTCCGCATCCGTATTATCCGGATCGGAAATCGCGCGCGTCACGCCAATGATCTCTGTTTCCTCACCGAGCTGGCGTACGGCAACGAATGCCATCTCACGATCGTAGTCAATTTGCGTCATATTGGCTAAGTCTTCGTGAGTAAATTCATTAATTTCGCTGAAATAACGGTAATACAGGTCTTCTTTCGTCACCCTTGCGATGAACGAACTGAGCAGCGGTTCGTCTTCCGGCAAAATCGGTCTGAACAGGCAATGGTCACCATTTTTGAGGATGACGGTTTCTTCTAGCTCATGGGGATAGGGGCGGATTGACAGCCTTGACTGGGGGTCGCCACTGAACGGCGCCAGATGTAGCGTAACATCCAGCAGCGTAAACGCATCCCCAGATGCCAGCAGGGGATGAATGTCTAGTCGGGAAATTTCAGGGCAGTCGAGAATCAGGTTGGAAACCTGAACCAGCAAGCGGCTGAGCGCGGGAATATCCAGCGGACGCAACGCGCTGTATTCGCGAATCTTGCCACCTTTCACCGCTTGTAGCACCAGATAGCGCGCCAGCGTCATATTCAGTGGAGGCAGTGCGACGGCGGCCTGCTTTTCTCGCCACTCAACGCCACCTTCTCCTAGCATAATCAGCGGGCCGAAAACGGGATCCTGCTCGACGGCAATTCTGAGTTCCTGCGCACCGGCGCGATTTGCCATGCTCTGTACCAGCAGGCCGTAAATGCGTGCCTGCGGGTAGGTGCGTTTTACCCGGTCGAGAATGGCGTCTGCCGCTTGCTGTACCTCTCTGGCAGTTCGCAGGTATAGCATGACACCCTGAACTTCCGACTTATGCGGAATATCTGGCGATCTCAGTTTAATCGCGACCGGATAGCCAATCTGCTCGGCAATGTGGACGGCTTCTGCACTGTCGCCAGCAATCCAGGTGGGTAAGGTATTCAAACCATAGGCTTGCAGGATGGGTTGAACTTCATGCGTATCGAGCTGAGTGACACCATCGGACAGTGCCTGATGAATCAGCGCATGTGCCTGACTGGCGTTGATGCCTAAATCCTGCGGTAGCGCTGGCGTTTCCTTTAACTGTTTCTGATTACGCCGATATTCGACAATATGCATAAATGCTGTTACCGCACCTTCTGGCGTGCGATAGGTTGGGATGCCGGCGTCATTAAACAAACGCCGCGCCTCCTGCGAGGAGAATTCGCCACACCAGTTGGTCAGTAGCGTAATTCTCTTCCCACGCGGATGTTGTTGAAAGAGCGCAATCAACTGCGCCGCGCAATCGGTACTAGGAGCGGCGGCGCTGGGGGCGTGAATGATCAAGAGTGCATCGACGTCGTCGCTGTCCAGCAAGACAGAAACTGCGGCCAGATAGCGGGCGGCCGTCGCATCATCCCGCAGGTCGAGCGGATTACCGATAGTGACGGTCTGCGGTAACGCATCCTGTAGCGCGTGTCGAGTCGCATCGCTAAGCTGTGCGAGCTTGCCCTGTCGGCTAAGAAGCTGATCCAGCGCCTGTGCGGCCGGCGACGCACCGTTGCTCACCAGCATCAAGCGCTCGCCGCGCAGTGGTCGCAGGTGGCTTAAGGTTTCCACCGCAGAAAAAAGCTCGTGCGTATCCCGTACCCGCAGTAAACCTGCACGTTGAATGGCTGCATCGTAGGCGGCATCCAGGCCGTGGCGCTGATCGTTCAGCAGTTGCTGTGCCTGCTGGCTGCGCCCGCTCTTTATCACCAGTATCGGTTTATTTCGGGAGGCACTACGGGAGGCGGAAAGAAAACGGCGTGCATCGCTGATGTGTTCCAGATGCAGCAGAATCGCACTGGTTTTGCCATCACGTGCCAGAAAATCTAACAGGTCGTCGACATCAATATCCAGGCTGTCGCCCAAGGCGATAAAATAGGAAAAGCCAATACCGCGCTGCTGCGCCCAGTCCAGAATGGTGTTGGACACGGCGGCCGACTGCGAGATAAATGCCAGTTTGCCTTTCATAATCGGGACTGGGGAGAAACTGGCATTCAGGCCTTGCCAGGGCGCAAGCAATCCGAGGCTGTTGGGGCCAAGCAAGCGCATGTGGTAGCGCACGGCGCAGGCTTTTAATTCGCTGAACTGGGCTGGTGGCGCGGAGAGAATGATGGCGGTTTTACAGCCTTTTTGCCCCAGATCCTCTAACAGCGTCAGATTACGGCTGGCGTTGGTGCAAATCACGGCAAGGTCGGGCGTCATCGGCAAGCTGGCGACCGTCGGATAGGCGAGCACGCCGCAAACGGCACGATATTTCGGCGTAACTGGCAGCACAGGGCCGCTGAAATGGCCGTCCAGCAGGTTTTTCATCATCAGGAAACCGGCTCGTCCCGGTTTTTCGGATGCGCCGAGAACGGCGATAGACTTAGGGCGTAACAGTGCTTCCAATCCACGTTGGCTCATGCGTCACTCCTTACACATCAATCCCCTTTGATACTAAACGCTTTCTGCCGGTTGTGCTGTGACGAGGGGTAAATTTTCCTGCACGCTGTGGTGCGATTTCCCTGCCAGATAGTGTCGCCGAAAACGGTCGAAATGCTGCGATAGCGCGTCAGCCGCGGCCGTATCGCCTGCCTGAGCGAGCAGAGCGATGGCAATCTCGGCGGTGCAGTGTTGTCCTGCGCAGCTGGCTTCACGCAGTTGATAGCGGGAAAGTGCCTCTACATTCAGCGACAGGATTGGCAGATTGTCCAGATAGGGGCTTTTGCGGAACATCTTGCGCGCTTCCGGCCAGGTGCCATCAAGCAAGACAAACAGGGCGGGCTTTTCCGTTGCGGGGAACTGCTGAAATACCTGACGTCCTTCTTCTGCCGCATCGGCAAGGAAAACCAGATAGGGCTGAACATCCGGATCTTGCAGAGCCGCAAGCAACTGAGGATCGGGATCGGTACGTGACCAGAGAAACGCCTGTGTCTCTGGCAGGATATCGGCGATGAGGCGTCCGGTATTGCTCGGTTTTAGCGGTTCGGTATCAAACATCACCAGGCAGAAGCGGCTACGGGATTGCTGCGCCTGAATGGTGTGGCACAGACAGTTGGTTGCGGGCAGCAAGCACTGCTGGCAGCGTACGACGCGGCAGCCACGGGCGCGGAACGGCTTGGTTGACTGCTCAAGACGCTGCTGGCGCAGGCGGAGTACGGCATTGTCCATGGTAGGACGGTTGACCATTAAAGGATGGTTGATCATGAAATAGGTGACGCCATGAGATTCTGCAACGAACCTGCTTCGTTTTAATGCTTAGGAAGCAGGTTCAGAAAGGCGACATTCTAATCGACAGGCGAGTTGACCAAAAGAGGAGGAGGCAATAATGCCTCACGATCCTATCCCAATTCTCTACAGCGATTCGTCCAGCCAGCTCTCAAACGGTGCTTTTGGCAATGCGCCGTTGAGGATATCGACCATCTGGCCCTGTTTGAAGATCATAAGGGTTGGAATGCTGCGGATGCGGAAACGTGCGCTGAGTGCTGGTTCGGCTTCGGTATTGACCTTAATAAAGCGGATTTTCCCATTACGCTCCTGCGCGACGTTTTCAAACACGGGGGCGAAGTTGACGCAGGGGCCGCACCAGGGTGCCCAGAAGTCGACCACGACGGGAAGATCGTCCTGCAACAGTTTATCGAGCGTTGCCTCTGTGGCATTGATGACGTCACCGCTGAATAAGGTTTCTCCGCAACGACCACATTTTGCATGGTCATCAACACGCTCTTCTGGCAGGCGATTGGTTGTTTGGCAAGATCCACATACCGTATTCATAACAGGGCCTCAGATAAAAGGGCTAAAATAAAGATGTCGCTGATAAAATGCGCGTAATGCGGCATTAGAAAGTCAACGGCATGTTGCTTAAGCGTGAATAAATTATGGTGGGGAGACATTATGGCAACAACGTGGTTTGCCCAATAGCTACAATAGCTTCTGACTGTTAGCGCTCTTTTACCACAAGCGTGTGGCTAAGCGGGTGTACATAAGGTAATCTTCGCGCCCAGCGCGTAGGTGGAGAAAACAATGAGCGATTCATTCAATAGTAAAAGCGGCAAAGTCCGTGTGATGTACGTCCGCAGTGATGATGAGGGCGAGAAAGAGAATAAAAACAAGCGCCCTGCTGACAAAGATCGCCGTGGCGATCGACGTGATGGCGGCGGCTCACGGGATCAGCGTGAAAAGCCGAAGCATCCGCGCGACGTTAACCCGCGCTATGCCCGTGAAAATCCGTCCCGCGACGGCGATAGCAATGCGAAAACGCCGTGGGGCAATAAAGATCGTAACGAACGCAGTGGCGATCGTCCTCGGCGTCCGCGCGGTGAAGAGACGGGCGGTTATGAATCCCCGTGGAAAACCGTGTCTCGTGCGCCGGGCGACAGCGAAACGCCGGATCACGGCGGTATTACGGGCAAAAGCCAGATCGATCCTGAGCAACTGCGTCGCCAGCGTCAGGAAGAAACTCGGGTTTACGGCGAAAACGCCTGTCAGGCGCTGTTTAAAAACCGTTCTGAAGTGATTGTTCGTGCCTGGTTCCTGCAAGAAGTGACGCCGCGTTTCCGCGATGCACTGCGTTGGATGGCGGCAAACCGCAAGGCTTACCACGTTGTGGAAGAGGAAGAGCTGATTAAGGCTTCCGGTACTGAACACCACGGCGGCGTCTGCTTCCTGATTAAAAAGCGTCAGGGAATGGATGTGCGTGAGTACCTGAAAACGGCGGGTGAGCACGACTGTGTACTGGCGCTGGAAGATGTGGGTAACCCGCACAACCTCGGCGGCATTATGCGCAGCTGCGCGCATTTCGGCGTGAAAGGTATTCTGGTGCAGGATGCAGCGCTGCTGGAATCCGGCGCGGCCGTGCGTACGGCGGAAGGTGGGGCGGAACACGTTAAGGCGATTAACGCTGACGATTTCCTGTCCGTGCTGGCAGAATTCCGCCGCGCTGGCTACACCATCGTGACCACGTCGAGCCATAAAGGCACGGCATTGTCGCAAGCGACGCTTCCGGCGAAAACCGTGATCGTGCTAGGCCAGGAAGGGGATGGCCTGTCAGATAGCGCCTGGCAACAAGGGGATGTAAAAGTCTCTATCGGCGGTACTGGTAAGGTTGAAAGTCTGAATATTTCGGTCGCAACGGGCATTTTGCTGTCCGAGTGGTGGCGACAGAATCAGGCTTGATAGTGCGCGTCGGCTCTCAGGGGGAATTCTCTCCCTGAGAAAGCATAACCATGGATGAGAGAACGAGTAATGAAGCAGAAAGTTATCGCGGTATCGTTGCTGTTGGGCGCACTACTGGCAAGCGGTTGCAGTTCGCTACCGCGTTCATCCACTGCTGTTGCCGCTGCACCGGCTACTGAGGCGTGTCAGATTGGCGACAAGCAGGTACAGACCACGCTTTATTTTGGTTTGAATCGTCCTGCTGGCCCGGTGATTTCCGAGGCTGAGTGGAAAGCGTTTCTGGACGGTGAGGTGACGCCGCGCTTTAACGAAGGGTTAACGGTGTTCGATGCCAAAGGCCAATGGCTGGGGAACGATGGAGTGGTTGCTCGGGAGAACAGCAAGGCGCTGATGTTGATTCATGGCGCTGATAAAGAGCGCGATATTGAAGCGCTGCGCACCACCTACAAATCACGTTTCGCGCAGGAATCCGTCATGCGGATTGATGCGCCCGTCTGCGTCGCATTCTGATCCTGAATCAGCCCCTTTTCAGGGGCCGATGATATTGTCAAAAATCATCGCGATGAGATCGAGATACTCGGGGCTACCACGAGGTGAGGCATCCCTGCGGGAACCTCATCCCCGTGTTTCCCCTAATATGTGACTCTGTCATTAGTATGATGGTTTTTAACCCATCTATTTATGATAAAGGACTATAGCACCAGTCCTGCCACTGCCGCAGACAGTAAACTCACCAGCGTAGAGCCATAAACCAGCTTCAGGCCGAAGCGCGATACCACGTTGCCCTGTGCTTCATTCAGCCCTTTGATGGCGCCCGCGATAATGCCAATTGACGCGAAGTTGGCGAAAGAGATCAGGAATACGGACAAAATGCCCAGTCCGCGTGGTGACATCTCTGCCGCGATCTTCTTCAGTTCAATCATGGCAACGAATTCATTCGCCACCAGCTTGGTAGCCATGATGCTGCCCGCGTTCAGGATATCGGAAGAGGGAATGCCGATCAGCCAGGCCAGCGGTGAAAAGACATAGCCCATGATCGCCTGGAAGCTAACGCCGAAGACGGTGCTGAACAGCGCGTTCACGGCAGCAATCAAGGCTACGAAGCCGATCAGCATTGCCATAATAATCATCGCCACTTTAAAACCGGCAAGAATGTATTCTCCCAGCATTTCAAAGAAGCTTTGGTCTTCGTGCAGCTTTTCCAGCTTCAGTTCTGGTTCGTCGTCAGGCTGGTAAGGGTTGATGATCGACAGAACGATAAAGGTGCTGAACATATTCAGAATCAGCGCCGCAACGACGTATTTGGCGTCCAGCATGGTCATGTAGGCGCTGATGATCGACATAGAAACGGTCGACATCGCCGTCGCGGCCATCGTGTACATCCGCCGTGGCGACATGTCAGCGATGATGCCTTTATAGACGATAAAGTTCTCCGACTGCCCGAGCATCAGCGTACTCACGGCGTTAAACGACTCCAGTTTCCCCATCCCGTTGACCTTGGACAACAACGTACCAATCCCTTTGATAATCAAAGGTAAAATTCGCCAGTGCTGCAAAATACCGATCAGTGCGGAAATAAAGACGATAGGGCAGAGCACATTGAGGAAGATAAAAGAAAGCCCTTGTGCGTTCATGCCGCCAAACACAAAGTCGGTGCCTTGATTGGCGAAAGATAAGAGCTTTTCAAACAAACCGGCAAAGGAACTAATCGCGTTAAGCCCAATGCTGGAATGCAAAAGGAAATAGGCCAGCAAAACCTCAATGACCAGCAACTGCACAATAAAGCGCAGTCGAATACGCTTTCTGTCGTGGCTGACGAGTAACGCCAGCAAAAAAATTGCCGCCGTTGCCAAAATGAAATGTAAAACCTGTGACATAGCAGAACCACCATTCCCCGAATAAAAAGAGGCGCATTGTAATCGGAATGTGAAAATATGTTTATCCCGAATCTGTAAATCGTTATTCGCTACAGCGCTATCAGGAGTGTGGCGGGAGGCGCCTGATTAATCAGGGAAGGGGGAGGGTAAAAGAAGGTTCCCCTTCTGCCTGCTGCTGGCGGAAGGGGAAAGACCGTTTGCGAAGTGCTAGTGCGCGCCACCACCGCCACCGCCGGTAGTAAAGGGCGGTTTAGCGAACCAGACCAGCACCAGCAGTATCAGGAATACGGCTGCGGCGGCCCAGAAAATCTCGTTGGCGGAGATAATCAGCCCCTGTGCGGTGATCTGTTCTGCGATGTAGGCCGAGGCCTGTGTTTGGTTCATTCCCATCGCCTGAAGCTGCTGGTACGTTTCCTGCGCGATCGGGTTATACGGCGTGATTGATTCCGTCAGGTGCGCATGGTGCAGCGATTCGCGCTGTGTCCAGAGCGTGGTGGTTATTGATGTTCCGATCGATCCCGCCAGCGTTCGGGCAAAGTTCGACAGGCTCGACGCTGCCGCCAGCCGCTCCGGCGGAAGCCCAGACAGCGTGATGGTGGTCAGAGGCATGAAGAAGCAGGCCACGGCAAACCCCTGAACGAACTGCGGCCAGGCCGAGGCACCGAAATCCATGCCCGGCTCGAAGGTGTAAGCACGCCAATAGAAGCAGACGGCATACATAATAAAGCTGAACGTCACGAGCTTGCGCATGTCCAGACGCGGTGCGAAGCGACCGATAATCGGCGACAGCACCACCGGCATCAGCCCAACGGGTGCAGATGCCAGCCCAGCCCAGGTGGCGGTATAGCCATACACCTCCTGCAACAGCTGCGGCAAGAGTACGATCGCCCCAAAGTAGAACATGTAGGCGAGGCTGATACACAGACAGCCAATGGTGAAGTTGCGCGATTTAAACAGCGACAAATCCACCACCGGGTGATCGTCCGTGAGTTCCCAGACAATCAGGAACGCTATCGCGACCACGGCCACCACGGTCAGGGTGATGATTTCCGTCGAGTTAAACCAGTCCAGCTCTTTCCCGCGGTCAAGCATCATCTGCAGGCTACCGATGCCGACGATCAACAGCGCCAGCCCGATAGTATCGATGGGCTTGATCTCGGTTTTGGTTTCTCGCCCGCGCAGCGTTTGCATGGCAATAAACACCACGGCGATGCCCAGCGGAACGTTGATGAAGAATATCCAGCCCCAGTGATAGTTGTCGCTAATCCAGCCGCCCAGAATCGGGCCACAGATCGGTGCGACGACCACGGTCATTGACCACAACGCCAAGGCGATGCTGCGTTTCGCGGGGGGATAGTTGCTGAGCAACAGACTCTGTGACAGCGGGATCAGCGGCCCGGCGACAATCCCCTGCAACACGCGGGCGAAAATCAGCATTTCCAGGCTGGTGGATACCCCACACAGCCAGGACGTCAGGGCGAAGAGCGCCGTTGACCACAGAAACAGGCGGACTTCACCAAACCGTTTGGCCAGCCAGCCGGTGATAGGGATGGAGATGGCGTTAGCGACCCCGAACGAGGTGATGACCCATGTTCCCTGCGAGTTAGACGCACCCAGATTACCGGCGATGGTCGGAATAGCGACGTTGGCGATGGTGGAATCCAGCACCTGCATAAACGTTGCCAGCGACAGAGCAACGGTCATCCAGGCCAGACTGGCACCTTTAAGCGGTTCTCTCTGCACGTTTCTCTCCTGCCCGATTAACCGGCGTTCGCCTGAATAATGGCGCTGATATCCTGGTTAACTGGGGTGAGATCCAGCGTCAGCGCATCGCTTTGGTAAGCTGGCGTGGTGCGTGAGGTTTCTGATAGCGCGCTGCCTTCGGTATTGGCCGTATCGACATTAACCAGCGCGGACAGGCCGATACGCAACGGATGTTCGGCGACCTGCTGTGGATCGAGTTCAATACGGACGGGCAGACGCTGAACGACTTTGATCCAGTTGCCGGTGGCGTTCTGGGCGGGCAGCAGCGAGAACGCGCTACCGGTTCCCATATCGAGGCCGACCACTTTTCCCTGATACACCACATCATCACCGTAGATATCCGCGACGACGGTAGCGGGTTGACCGATACGCATATTGGCTAACTGCGTCTCTTTGAAGTTAGCATCGACCCACAGGTGATTGGCGGGAACGACGGCCATCAGCGCTGACGTTGAAGAGATACGCGCACCAATCTGCACGCTGCGGCGTGAGACATAGCCGTCGATCGGGCTGACGATTTTGGTACGCTGCAACGCCAGCCAGGCATCGCGCATTTCTACCGAGGCTTGTTGTATGGCAGGCTGCTTCTCAAGCGGCGTATCCAGAATCATTGCCTGATTCGCCTGATATTGCTGTCTGGCGACTTCCAGCGCGGCTTTGGCGGTCGCGACGGCATCACGAGCATGCTGCACTTCTTCACGCCCGATGGCATTGGCGCTGCCCAATGCTTCCCGGCGGCTCAAGTCGCTTTGCGCCTTGTTCAACTCGGTTTGGCGCAGTTCAATATTGGCCTGGTACTGCTTGCTGTTAATAATCAGCTGATGCGTCTGGCGCACGCTGTTGGCCAGACCGGTTTTCGCACGTTCAAATGTCTGCTGAGCATCGGTAGGATCAAGCTCCACCAATACCTGTCCCTGCTTAACAAAATCGGTATTGTCGACGTTAACATGGGTGACGCTGCCGCTGACCTGCGCCATGATCTGAATCTGATTACCTGCGACGTAGGCATCGTCGGTGCTTTGGTGGTGTCTGAGTACCAGGAACCAGTAAACCAGCCAGGCGCAGCCCAGCACGACGCAAATAAACGTCAACAGCGATAACACACGTTTACGCTGCTGTTTCTTGTTTCTTTTGGGCGTCTGCGGCACCTGATTTTCCACACTTTCACTCATGCTGTTCTCTCTCTTTTTATTCTCTTTGTATCGGCTAGTGCACCAGACTGTGCAACCTGGCGATAGTCGCAATGAATTCATCTTGCTGTGCAGCTTCGGGGGAGCTTTCAGATCGCCGCGCCCGGAGCGTGAGATTGCCGTTTTGCCAGGTCGCATGTTGCGACTGCGGGCTGGTCATGCGTATTTTTCGCAGCAAAACCCACCTGCCCGATACATACGCATCGGGTCATTCCGGGTGAAAA
Organism: Pectobacterium sp. 1950-15; assembly: GCF_037136835.1. Lineage (NCBI taxonomy): Bacteria > Pseudomonadati > Pseudomonadota > Gammaproteobacteria > Enterobacterales > Pectobacteriaceae > Pectobacterium > Pectobacterium sp. 1950-15. The sequence continues at coordinate 14,211 of NZ_JBBBQR010000017.1, forward strand.
AGGTGCCGACTATGATTCTTTGTTGTTGTTTTTCTGTTGCTATTGACTGTCGATGCTATTGGCTATCGACGTTATAGGTTATCGAGATCGTCCATTTCATCGAGCCGGACCAGAAGTTTTCTCATCAGGGTTTCGAGCTGCTTTTGCTCGCCGGATTCAAGGGATGAACAAAGTACATGCAGGCTGCTGTGCTGTGGTGGAAGCAGTTGACCGAGAAACGCTTTCCCTTCTTCCGTCAGGTGCAGGTGCAGGCAGCGTCTATCGCTGTTGCTTTCACGTCGCTCTATCCAGCCTCTTTTCTCCAGATCGTCAGCGATGCGCGTTGCATTCGTACGTGAAGATCCCAGTGCGGCGCTGAGCTCGGAAGGTTGAATACTGTAAGATTCCTGAGATTCCAGCGTCAGCAATGCCATGAAGAGGGTTTCGTTGATTCCCTGATCTTTCAGCATTCTGTTTCTGTGTTCCAAAATTTTGCCCTGAACGTGCATGAATAGACGTAGTAGCAAAACTTCCTGACGTGGAAATCCGGGTTTACGTGAAGCACGTAGGTCGAGCATTTGTTCTATAGGAGTGAATGAACTGTCCATTTTTTATATAAACCTCATTAATCACGGTATGCATAGTAACTAATGTTACTAAATGGGTAAACGGCATTCAGGTGGGAAATTGTGCTTATTTCTGTGACAGAAAGTAAGCGGAGAATCGCATGATGTGGAAATAATTCACCGTTTACTTTATTTAAATCAAAATCTTATTTGATAATCCAGGCTGCGGATTCAAAGCAGCTTAAAAGCAATTCCGTAGCAAAGTGCTCCCAGTAATGTCGATAAGACGATACTGCGGGTTTTATAAAAACAGGCCGTCAACGTAATAAAGCCTACCAGCGTTGGCAGCAGTTTTTCGTGATGCGCGAGAATATCCGGTACGCTGGAAACGATCAGCAGCGCACAGATAGAGGCAATGCCGATGCTGTCCAGTATCAGTGCTTTTTTACCGCGCTGCAGTGAGCCGGAAGCGCGCGAAGCGCTCAGCCGGAGAGGCAGATAGCGGAAGAGGTAGTTCACCAACCCCACAATCAGTCCGATAAGAATGACTTCCGTACTCATGTGTTCACCTGTGACGTACCGTGGTTAACCAGCGACGCCAGACAGCCGCTGAGAATGCCGAGCAGTATTGCGGCTGGAATGGAGGAAAGCAGTAATCCCAGTAGCGCGCCGCCTAGCGCGCAGGCCACGACCAGACTTTGTTTGCGCTTGAAAGAGGCGAGTAAAAAGCTCAGGAAAAGCGCGGGTAACATGAAAGACAGCGCGGCTTCGACAGCCGGGTAGCCATCCAATGGGCCGTTGCCGAATACGGCGCCGATCACCGTGCCGAGCACCCATGAGAGCCAGGCGAGTAGTGATACGCCCATCATCCAGTTTTCTGACCAGCGTCGGTTATCTTTCGCCAGCCGGGTCGCGGCGGCGGCAAAGACTTCGTCCGTCAGGCCGAACGCCCAGAGCGCAGTCTTTCGGGTTGGCAGCCGTTGTGCAATGCGATGCCGTAACGCAGGCCCGTACAGTACATGGCGGACATCCATCGCCATGACGGTCAAGGCCGCCACCCAGATGGACATGCCTGCGCTGAGAAGGGCGGTGATGACGAACTGACTGGCGCCAGCGTAAATGATGCAGGAGAGAAAAATGCCTTCCAGCGGCGTAAATCCTAACTTGACGGCGTTCATGCCAAACGCGAATGCCACAGGCATGTAGCCGATAACTATCGGCAGACTGTCAAAGACGCCTTCGCGAAAAGACGCAGATTTTGTCGGTACCGATGATGCGGGTGTGGTTAATGTCTTCACTGGCCTGATATTTTTTGTACTTAAAGGAAATTAATCGATAACACTAGCAAAGCGTTACCGGAATTTCACGCTATTGCGAAACGGACGTGATGATTTTTGGTGTAATGGTCTCGGGCGGAACTTTCCCGGAGGAAACTTTCTGGAATGAGAAGGTTTCGACCGGGAGAGTGAGCAATGAGAAGGGCTACAGCGCCGCCATGGCTTCCTGTGTCTCGTGATGATGGCTGCGCCACCACACCAGCAGGTTCAACAGGCTGATAATGCCGCCTGCGGCACAGACGCCCAGCCAGCCCCATTGCTGGTAAGCCGAGGCAGAGAGAAGTGAGCCCAATGCGCCGCCGATGAAGTAGCTGGTCATATAGCCAGCCGTCAGGCGATTACGTGCTTCGGGCATCATTCGGTAGATTACGCTTTGATTGGTTACGTGCACGCCCTGAACCGCCAGATCCAGCACGATAATACCAATGAGCAGCGCCGCCACGGACTGAATACCGAGCGCGATAAAGCCCCATGAAAGCAAAAGCAGGATAATCCCCACGCTGGTGGTCGGCTTGGCTTTACCCTGATCGACCAGACGCCCGGCGCGGGAGGCCGCTAGTGCGCCCGCTGCGCCAACCAGCCCGAACAGGCCGATAACGCCTTCGGAGTAACCGTAGGGCGGTGAAGCCAGCAGGAATGCCATCGACGTCCACAGAATGCTGAAATTGGCAAAGGACAGACAGCCCAGAATAGCGCGCGTGCGCAGCAGCGGGGTAGTGGAGAACAGGCGGAAGATTGAGATCAGCAACTGTGGGTAGTTCAGCGTGCTTTGCTGAGGAATGCGCGGCAATGCCCGCCACAGAATCAGCGCCATGATAACCATCAGCGTGCTGGCAACCCAGTACACGGTGCGCCAGTCGCCGAGTGAAGCCAGCGCACCCGCGACGGTGCGCGCCAGTAGAATCCCCAGCAGAAGGCCACTCATAATCGTGCCGACCACTTTACCGCGCGTTTCTGGCGTCGCCAGCGTCGCGGCGAGAGGTACCAGCAACTGGGCGACAACGGAGAACAGCCCGGTTAACGCCGTACCGGCAATCATGATCCAGAGCGTGGGCGCGGAGGCGGTGAGCAGCATTCCGCCTGCGGCGAGTAACGTCATGCCGACGATCAGCGTTCGGCGTTCAAACATGTCCCCCAGCGGAACCAAAAACAGCAGGCCGACGGCGTAACCCAACTGTGCGGCGGTGACAATGAACCCCGCCTGATTGACGGAAAGCTCAAACACTCTGGCAATGGTTTCCAGCAGCGGCTGAGCATAATAGTTACTGGCGACGGCGAGGCCGGTCGCGACAGACATAATCAGAGTCAAAGATAGACTGAGCCCCGGTTGCGGCTGGGGTGATACAGCGTGTTGCGGAAGAGACATAGTGTAAACGTTAATATGATGTTAAAAGCAGAGGCTATAGTATCCGGCAGAGCCTAATGAGATACCAGAATATCTTTACGCTTCTTAAGTTTGTTTTGTTTTTAATGAGATTGATTTAGCTTATCGCCAACGTTATACGACTATCGACAGGGGACAGTATGTTTAAACATTATCGGGTGTTTAAGAAAAAAAGCGTCGCGGTATTAATGGGATGTGCACTTTTCCCAGCCGCCGCGCTGTGGTCGATGGGGGCACAGGCGGTAACTGCCGTCTACGTCTCTGCGGCCACTGACGGCGCAATCGACGCCTACACGCTCAATACCCAAAGCGGCGAATTGACCGCTACCGGGAAAGTGGCCGCAGGGGCGAAAGTGATGCCGATGGCCGTTAGCCCGGATAAATCGTTCCTCTATGCGGCCACGCGCGGCATTCCTTACTCGGCAGTGAGTTATAAAATCAATCCTAAAAGCGGGGCGCTAAGCCCGTTAGGTAAAGCGGAACTGCCGGACAGCATGGCTTACCTCTCGACGGATTTCACGGGCAAGTGGCTGTTCAGCGCCTCGTACGGCGGTAATAAAGTCGCGGTTAACGGCATTGATAACGATGGCAAGGTGAACGCGAGCGTGGTCACGGTGGTGCCAACGGGGGAAAAGGCACATAGCATTATTGCCGACCACAAAAATAAATTCGTCTTTGCCAGCAATCTGGGCAGCGATCAAATCGTACAGTTCCGGTTTGATGCGAAGACGGGCACGTTGACGCCGAATGAACCAGCGGAAATTAAACTGCCTGAAGGTAACGGGCCGCGCCATCTGGTGTTATCGCCAGATAATAAAACGCTCTATGTGAGTAATGAACTGTCTGGCAAAGTTGCGCGTCTGGCACTGGATGAAAAGACGGGGCAGCTTACGTTACTGGATTATACCGACACTATTCCGGCCGATGCAGGAATGCGAGCGGGAACGATGACGCCGGATAAAAATAGCACCGACAGTCGGCCGCAGATATGGAGCGCCGATTTACGTCTGACGCCAAATGGAAAATTCCTGTACGTATCTGAACGCACTAAAAGCACGATTACGCTGCTGCGGGTAGAGCCGAAAACCGGCCAGTTGAAATACATTACGCGCTACCCGACGGAAACCCAGCCGCGCGGTATGCAGATCGATCCGAGCGGGACATTCCTGATTGCCAGCGGTGAAAAATCGACGTCGCTGTCGGTGTATCGCATCAATCAGGATAACGGAGATTTAGTACGAGTCGGGCAATATCCGACCGGAAAAGGCGCGAACTGGGTCGAAATCGTTAACCTGCCGTAATTATCTCCCATCAATGAAAAACGCCCCTTTTCGCGAAAGGGGCGCTCGTCTACCGGTGATTATTTCGCGGCGTCAGCGGCGGTTTTCACCCAGCCATCAAACAGCTGCTGGTGGACTTTGATCCAGCCATCAACATGACGTTCGATATCCTGCTGTGAACCCTGGCCTTCATGCATACGCAGGTTCTGCGCATTCACGTCGGCAATCGGCAATTTCATGATGGCGAATAGCTTCGCCGCCGCCGGGTTTTTCTCTGCCCATGCCTTATTCGCGGCAATTCTCATGTTGTTAACCGGGAAGCCGTAGTCAGCCCCGTTGGGCAGTTTGGTGCTGATGCCCTTCATTTCTCCCGGTTGGGAAGAGAAAGGCACCTGCAACCAGACCACGTCCCGTCCCGGCACCAGCACATCACTCACCCAGTACGGCGTCCAGGTGTAGTACAGAATCGGCTTACCTTCCTTATAACGGGTGATGGTGTCGGCGATCATCGCCGCATAGTTACCTTGGTTATGCTCTACCGTGTTGGTTAAGCCATAGGCGGGAAGGTGGTGATTGATGGCCGCTTCACATCCCCAGCCTGGCGTACAGCCCGTCAGGTCGGCTTTGCCGTCGCCGTTGGTATCAAACAGCTTGGCGATTTTCGGATCTTTTAACTGCGCAATATTGGTAATTTTGTATTTTTCAGCCGTTTTCTTATCGATCAGGTAACCCTGAGCAGCACCGGAGACATATTCACCCTGACGGTAGAACTTCGCGTCCCCGCCTGCGGCTTTATATTGGTCGGCGTGTAGCGGATCCCAGTTCACGGCAATAAATGTCGCATCGCCGGAGGCGATTGAAGTGTAGGCCACGTTGTAGTCCACTTCACGCGGGGGTTGCACGTCATAGCCCAGCTTTTCCAACGCGCGACTGACTAGCAGCGTCTGGAACGTTTCCTCGGAAATAGTGCTTTGCACCGGAATAACGGAAATGCCTTTCCCAGGTTGTGCAGTGTCAGCGGCGTAAACTTGCGTGCTCAACAGTGTGGTCGTCAGGGCGGCAGCCCAAAGTGTGGTGTTACGCATCATGATTCCCTCTGTTTTTATCGTGCGTTACTGCTTGATGAAAGGACGGGTCAGCAGGCCAATCGGGCCGCTGGCGTACCAGCTCTTGTTGCCTTTGCTGCGGCGATCGCGTCCCAGAGATTGAGTCAGGCGGTCAAGAATAATCGCCAGAATAACAATCCCGACGCCGCCGACGGCAGCCAGACCCATATCCAGACGACCAATACCGCGCAGTACCATCTGACCCAGACCGCCCACGGCGATCATCGAGGCGATAACCACCATCGACAGTGCCAGCATCAGCGTCTGGTTAACCCCGGCCATGATGGTCGGCATAGCCAGCGGGAGCTGAACCTTAAACAACATCTGGCGCGGACTGGCGCCGAATGATTCTGCGGCTTCAATCAAATCGGCCGGCACCTGACGAATACCCAGAATCGTTAAGCGAATAATCGGCGGCAGGGCAAAGATAATCGTCACCACGACACCCGGCACGTTCCCGATACCGAACAGCATGACGATAGGCACCAGATAGACGAACGCGGGCGTGGTCTGCATGGCATCCAATAGCGGCCGGATAAACTTCGCGGCCCGTTCGCTACGCGCCAGCCAGATCCCCATGGGGAGCCCGATGAGCACGCAGAAGAACAGCGCGGTCAGCACCAGCGCTAAGGTGATCATGGCCTGTGACCAGGCACCAATCGCACCGATGGCGATCAATGACAGCAGCGTGGCGACACCCATTCCGAGGCTGGACATCTGCCAGGCAAGCAGTGAAAACACCAGAATGGCAATGGGGGCCGGCATCCCCAGCAGAAACTGCTGGAAGCCGCTCAGAATAAAATCGACCGGGACACGAACGCCCTGAAAAACCGGTCTGAAGTGCAGCACAACCCAGTCGATACCGTGAGTAACCCAGCTGTCCAGTGGGATCAGCGTGTCTTTAAACGGATCGAGCAGGTTGAAATGCTCGGGTGTCGCGGGAGCCGCACTGTTTAACCAGTCACTGCCGGACTGGGCAGCCTGATGGGCGGCATCGGCGGAACCATCAGGCGCTGGCGCGCTGCTCCAGGCATCACTGCCGTTAGTCGGTGCATTCTGTGCGGGCGCGCCGGTGGACCAGGGATCGCTCTGCGGTGCGCCGTCTGGCGTCGCGCTGTGTTGGGCTGGAGCTGAATCGGCAGGCGCGTTCTGTGTGCTGGTTGCCCACGGATCGTTCTGCTGCGCGCCATTGGCCTGCTCAGGCGCTGCGCTCTGGTCAGCCGGGTGAGATTGTGCCGTGGTGTTGTCCCACGGGCTGGATGTTGATTTACTCATGGGTCACTCCTTCCTTATCCAGTGCCTGTAGCAACATTCCTTTGGAAATGATGCCAATGTACTCATGGTTTTCGCCGACGACAGGAACGGCACAAGGAGCCTGTGCGACCTGAGAAATCAGCTCGTTGAGTGACATATCTGCGGGCACGGGAGCAGGTTCGGGCAGTAACGCCTGTTCCAGCGGCTGCTGTTCTTTCAGCGCCTGCTTCAGTGAATCAATCGACACGACGCCAATGAAGCGTTTTCCGCCTTCCAGCACATAGCCGTAATCACGGTCTTCGTCCTGAAGGATTTTCAGCGCAGAACGTGGGCCTACGCCGGGTGTTTTACGGATTAGGGTGACCGGGCGACGACGGGCGATATCTTTGGCGCTAAACACGTGGCTGATATCGACACCGCGGAAAAAGGTGCGCACATAGTCATTGGCCGGGTTATTCAGGATCTCATCGGGCGTACCGACCTGAATCACTTCACCGCCGTGCATGATGGCAATCCGGTCACCGATGCGCATCGCTTCATCCAGATCGTGCGAGATAAAGACGATAGTGCGTTGATGACGTGACTGGAGTTTGATCAGCTCATCCTGCATTTCAGTACGGATCAGCGGATCGAGTGCGGAGAACGCCTCATCCATCAGCAGGATATCGGGGTCGTTCGCCAGGGCGCGAGCCAGACCGACACGCTGCCGCATCCCGCCGGATAACTCATCCGGGTAAGACGCGGCGTAGGCTTCGAGGCCGACCTGCTGCAACGCATCCAGCGCTTTTTGCTCACGTTCCGCTTTCGGCACGCCAGCGAGTTCCATACCAAACGCGGTATTGCTGAGAATGTTCAGGTGTGGCATTAGCGCAAAGGACTGGAACACCATACTGATCTTCTTGCGGCGCACGTCGCGCAGCGCGGTATCGGATATCTGGGAAATATCCTCACCGTCGATCAGCACCTGACCCCGAGTGGGTTCTATCAGACGATTGAGAAGGCGTACCATGGTGGATTTGCCGGAACCGGATAATCCCATGATGACAAATATCTCGCCTTCTTCAATGGCCAGACTGGCATCTTTTACCCCGACAGTAAGCCCTGTTTTTTCAAATACCTGATCTTTGCTCAGGCCTTTATCAATCAGTTTAAATGCTCTGTCTGGGTGCTCGCCAAATATCTTATAAAGATTCTTTACTTCAAGTTTAATTGCCATGAAATTATTGTTTTCCTGTGTCGTTTATAATTCTATAACGTAGCCCTGATAATGATTAAACATAATCTACCCTACCATACTCAGATTCTGAGACAACCCTTTATTGCCTTTGCAAGGTTTCTCGTCAGGACAATATTAGTGATATCGGCAACGCTATTATTGCTGTCTTATCTTCATGATTTACGTGATTTTTATGTTTTTCGTTTTGAAGGGTAATTCTTTTTATAACAGTACGTTATCTGTTGGTTTTTACGTGGTTTATTCGCGGGTGATATAACCTTTTCTGATTATGAATAAACCGAGATTTATAGTGAATTTCACTAATGGAATAATATGATAAATAAGTCACAATTTTTGGCTTATAGACACCAAAATAGACCGACGTAAGTACATTTTTTACTTATGCTATCTGTCGGTATTTTATACAGTATAGCAAAGATATAATGGGTGAAATGAGAGTGTTAATTCTCATCAATAAATGGGAGTGTTCTGAATAATATATCTGTCATATTTAGGGAGTAACAACCATCGGTAAGTGGGGATTTTGAGTGTTTTTAAAAATTGCGAAGCAAAACCAGAAATAGAAATAAGGACATTGTCACAAGAAAGGTATTTTGGTTATCTGCTCATCTGATTTCTGCTAAGGAAAAGCTAAACGTGGTCACTTGGGAATACCATGATTTCGAAGACTATACAGGGAATGGTGAGTTGCTTATGCGTCAGTTTATCGTTGGTGGCATGGTATATGCCATTGGTTTCCAGAAACTCCAGTCAGCGGACGAATTGCTTAATAAAGGGATTGATGAGAAACATAACATCCCTGGTTTTCAAATGCCCCAGTCGGGTCTTTGGACGGTTGCTTTTGATAAAGTTGAGAATCAAGAGCGTTTGGAAGCTTATCAGCATGTTGAGCTCAATTCTGGGCAAATTCTAAAGGTGATTACGTCGGTTGCCAGAGCGATTTTTGACCACTACAATGTTTCCCGATCGGGGGCTTACTATTGGTGCGCAGCTCCCGACCTTTCAGGGAAAAGGAAAATCGATCTCGCGGATTTATATGATGGTTTACTGGGGTTAGCAGGGAAAAGCAGATTTAACATTCGTATCCCTGGTATGCAGTCATTTAATCGACTTGGTTCAGATAGGAGAAGCTATGTCATCCTCACACGATATTACGACGTTAAGTCTTCAGGAACAGGCATTTTTCGCCTTGGGGAAAAAGCTGCAAATGGCAGCGCGTGATGTGATAAAGCGTAAGCTGGCTTCTGGTGAATATGTGCTTATTGATGGCAAATATTATCTGGCCTCAGATGCTCCTAATTTGGCGGATAAGTAGATTAGTGGGAACTGAAACAAGCGCATAGATATTGCGCTTGTTTTCTTCATTGTTACTAACTCATCAGGCTGACGTGGGCGGCGACAATGCGCCAGCCTTCCGGCATTTTTACCCAGGTCTGCATTTGGCGGCCGATCTTCGTACTGCCTGCGCGGGTGAACTCCGTACTGGCGACGGCCATATCGTGGCCGTAAGTGGTGATGACCGTATTACGCAGCGTTCTGTCCAGACCGGCTGAAGGGCGAGCGAGGCGAAAAGCACGGATTTCCTCGATCCCGTACAGGTTTTCTCCCGCGCCGTAGCGCACCGTTTTTTCATCGTGCCAGAACAGCTCATCCAGCACCGCAATGTCATTTCCCGTTAGGGCTTTCTCGTAGCGATAGAACGCGTCGGTCACGTCGGCCAACACATCCGGCTGGTTAATATCGTCAGGCAACATATTTTCTTTCCTCATGAAGTATGACGGGTATAAGTTATGTTCTGCTGCTCAAGCGCCCACGCCGTCCGCAAGCAGAGGTCCTCGCGCCACGGTGCGGCAATAATCTGCACGCCTATCGGTAAGCCGTTGGCGGTCGCCACCGGCACCGTTACGACGGGCAGCCCGACGAAAGAGATCGGCTGTGTCAGCATGCCCATACTGGCGCGCACGGGCAGGTCGGTATCATTAATACGCAGGGTTTCCTGCCCGATGAGCGTGGCGGAGCAGGGGGTTGCAGGGGCGATCAGCAGGTCAGTATGTTCAAACAACGCCAGTGTCTGTTGGCGGAAATAGTTACGGAAGCGCTGTGCCTGCACATACCAGGCGGCGGGGATCATCGCGCCAGCCAGTAGCCGCTCACGCGACAGGGGCTCGAAGCGCTCGGGCTGAGTACGCAAGTCAGGCAGATACTGGTTCCCGCCTTCGCTGGCTGACAGAATAAAGGCAGCGCTGCGTGCCAGTGCGGCATCGGTTAGCGTCAGGCTCTCCTGTGCGCCCAGCGCCCGTGCGATCTGGCGCACGGCGGCGTTGGCTTCCTCGCTGGCCCAGGTAGAGAAATAGCCATCCAGCACCGCGTAGCGCAATCCCTCGCTGCCGATTTCCAACTGTGCTGCGGTATGCCGCGTTTCCTGATTAGCCTGAAAACGATCGTGCTCATCGCGACCTTGTAATGCATCGAACACTAATGCCAGATCGTCCGCACGCCGCGCCAGCGGGCCGATGTGATCGAGGCTGGCGACAAACGGGTGGCTACCGTGGCGTGATAAACGGCCAAACGTCGGCTTCAGCCCGAAAATACCGCACAGCGACGACGGCACGCGGATCGAGCCGTTGGTGTCGCTGCCGAGTGTGAAGTTAACCAGTCCGGCCGCGACCGCCGCTGCCGACCCGCCAGACGATCCGCCAGCGATGCGCTGTGTGTCGAGCGGGTTACGCGTGGGGCCGTAATGGCTGTTTTCGGTGGTAAAGCCATAGGCATAGGCGTCCATATTCAACATGCCGGACAGCAGTGCCCCCTGGTTGGCAAGTTGGCGGATGGCAAAAGCATCCTGCGTAGCGGGTGGGCGCTGGCTGAAAAGCTCGGCACCTGCCAGCGTGGTTTCACCGCTGACATCAAACAGGTTCTTGACGGCGTAAGGCACACCGGCCAGCGGCGGTAACGTTTCTCCACGTTGGCGGCGCGTGTCGATACATTCAGCCTCTGCCAGCATGCGTTCGCCGGTGACATGGGTGTAGGCATTGATGGTGGGATTGGCTTGCTCAATCGCGTCCAGCGTCTGCTGTGCCAGTTCTCTCGCAGAGAACGTGCCAACCTGCAAACCTTGTTGTATTTGCCGGATCGAGAGCGATGAGGACGCGCTTCTGGCGTATAAACTCATAACGTATACACCCCGGCAATCTCCTGATGCTCATCAAGAGGAAAAGCCATCAGCGGCTGCGCCATAGTATGAATACGGCTGAACTGCACAAGCAGCTCCTGACGCCGCTCCTGACTGAGTTGCAGCGCCAGTAGCGTTTCCATCTGTTGCAGATAGGCTGCCAGCGCATCGTGTTCGATCATCGTCATCCTGTTTTCTCCCGGTTAAATAAAAAACTAGAAACCTGCCGCGCTGCCGTTGCTGCGTGGATCGAACGCCCCTTCCAGCATGCCGTTGGTGTGTCGCACAATGGCACCGGCGTGGCCGACCGTTTCACTAAAACTGCCCAGCAGCTCGACGTCGTGACCTAACTGACGCAGGGCATCCACCGTGGCGGGCTTAAAGCGATCTTCGATCTTTAGCGTATCGGAGGCCTGTCCCCAGGTTCTGCCCAGCAGCCAGCGCGGAGCGGTAATCGCCTGTTGCAGCGGCATGCCTTGCTGGACGTGGCGGATGAAGAGCGCCGCCTGCGTCTGCGGTTGCCCATCACCGCCCATCGATCCGTAGACCATCGTCCGTCCGTCGGACAGGCGCGCGGCGGCGGGATTTAACGTATGAAAAGGCTGCTTACCCGGTTCTAACGCCAGCAGGTGCTCGGGATCGAGGCTGAACGAGGCACCGCGGTTCTGCCAGAGCACGCCGGTTCCCGGTAATACGACGCCGCTACCAAACTCATGGTAGATACTTTGAATGAAAGAAACGCACAGGCCACTGCTGTCGCAAACGCCCATCCAGACGGTGTCGCCGGGGCCTTTTCCTTCTCCCCACGGTAAGGCTTTGCGAGTATCGACCTGACGCGCCAGCGCGCCGAGCGCATCGCTTTCCAGCAGCGCCTGCACATCCTGTGTCATCAGACGAGGGTCGGTAATAAAGCGGTCGCGCAGGCCAAACGCCAGCTTGGTTGACTCGACAATGCGGTGAATTGTCTGGCTATCGTTCAGATCTTCCATTTCCAGACGATCGGTCAGGCCGAGAATGGCGAGCGACACCAGACCTTGCGTCGGCGGTGCGAGGTTATAGATGTCGCCCTTGCTGTGCTTGAGCACCAGCGGTGCTGTCCGTTTGGCGCGGTAATTCGCCAGATCGTCAGCCGTCAGCGGCATACCGATCAGCGCCATCTGTTTCGATAGCCGGGCGGCGACGGAGCCGCGATAAAAACTGTCCAGCCCTTCAATGCTGAGTGTCGTCAGGGTATCGGCTAGATCCGGCTGCGTGAAACGGCTGCCTGCGCGCGGGACATTCCCCTGCGGCATAAAGAGCTGGCTAAAGGCAGCGAAATCGCTCAGTTCGTGATAGCGCTGGGTAAGCGCGTCTTCCTGCGATTGCGTGACGGGAATACCGTCCGCCGCATAGCGGATCGCGTCAGATAACAGGCGGGCCAGCGGCATCGGGGGGCTGTCTGTTTCTTGTGAATAGGCCAACTCTTGTGAGTACGCCAGCGCTTCCTGCCAGCCGCCTACGGTGCCCGCGACGGTCAGCGCTGCTTTAGGGCCGCGATGCGGAATGTGGCTGTCGCCCTGATAGTATTCACGACAGGCCAGCGACCCGGCGGCACCGCTGGCATCAATGGCGACAGGGTCGCCGTGCGGTGGAACAATCAGCCAGAAACCGTCGCCGCCGATTCCATTCATGTGCGGGTACACCACGGCAATGGTTGCTGCCGCGGCGACCATGGCTTCAATGGCGTTCCCGCCTTCACGCAGAATGGCTAAGGCGCTGGCACTGGCTAAATGATGAGGGGCCACCGCCATGCCCAACGGGGCGGTATTGCTTTGCATCATGCCGGAATTCCTTTTTTAAATGTTATGTAGGGTGAGTGTTATTAACCTTAGCTTTAAGCAAACGGCGTTCCAGTTTTTTACTGCTGTGGAAAGTCCGTCTGCAGGACCGGAAGGGGTATCTGTATCATCCCGACAATCTTGTGCTATGTTCTGCGACATGAAACAAACGTTACAGCAAGCGCAATGGGTGAGAGACGATGATGCAAATAGATGAACGATTACGGGATCGCTACGGCGAACTTTCCCCGCAGGAACAGCGCGTCGCGGATTTCATCTTTGATCACTTTGACGATCTGATTAGCTACAACAGCGCCGAGCTGGCGCGGTTGAGCGGTGTTTCCAAGGCGACCGTCAGCCGGTTGTTCAAACGATTGGGTTACCCCAGCTACCGCGACATGCGCGATGAGCTCAGAACGCTGCGCCAGAGCGGGATGCCGCTGGCGGATAATCGCGATGCCGTGCAGGGCAATACGCTGCTGGCGCGGCACTACAAACAGGAAATGGCGAACCTGACGCAGTGGATAAACCAGATTGACCCTGTGCAGTTTGGCGCGGTGATTCAGGCGTTGATGCAGGGGCAGCGCCTGTGCCTGATTGGGCTACGCAATAGCTATCCGGTGGCGCTACACCTGCGCCAACAACTGCTCCAGATTCGCCAACAGGTCACGCTGCTGGCGCAGCCGGGGCAGACGCTCTCCGAAGAATTGGTTGATCTCACGGCGCAGGATGTCGTGATTGTGGTGGCCTTTCGCCGCCGTCCGCGCCTGATTCAGCCGCTGCTGGCGCAACTGCAAAAACGTGGCGTGCCCGTGCTGCTGCTGTGTGAACCGCAGGCCAGTGCGCTGATGTCGCTGGCAACCTGGTCATTGTGCGTTCCGCTGGACAGCGTCTCGGCGTTTGACAGCTATTCATCCGCCATGAGTTTGGTGAACGTCATCAGTAACGCGCTACTGCATGAAATGCTGCGTGACGGACGCCAGCGCATCCACCAGATCGCGGATCTTTATAGTGAACTGGATGAGCTTGAACAACGCTAATGGGGCGTTAACTTGGTGCTTTCGCACCTTAATGATGCGTTTTTAGGTTGGGTTTGTCTTCTGTTTCTTATTTTATACGAGCACTAACTATTCCTGCTGTTATCTGTTCATAGGCGTAAAAAATTATGATGAGAAATGTGGGGCATCCCGAATGAGCAGCATGGACGCTGCGAAAGCCTGTGCCGCGCCGGGAGCGCGTCACAGGCGGTTCGACAGGATGACACGCGTTTCGAATGTACCGCGTAGCGGCATAATTCACGCCGAAAGCCAGGGTTCGTAGGGCTGCGGCGATTGAGCAGCCCTACGTCGGGCGTGGTGCATGAGTTGCATAAATTATCTTTCTACAATCACGCCCGAAATTTTTCACCGATATCGCATACCTATACCCATATCCACAGCTATGCCATATTTCAGCACGATTCTCTGACCTTCTACGTTGTTCCTTATCGTCAAGGGTAACCACGTAATCTGGCATGCTCCTTGCTTAATATTTGTAACGATAGTTTCAGTATTTGTTTTTAAAGAATCTTTCGTTTCAATTACACTAACCGGGGGCAGAGACGATGTTGATCAATAAACTGGGCATCAAAAAAGGGTTACTGGCGGTGATGGGCGCGGCAATGTTACTGGTTCAGGCCGGTAGCGCGATGGCCGATCAGTTGCAGGATATCGAGAAGCGCGGTGTGCTGCGTGTCGCTGTGCCGCAGGATTTCCCACCGTTTGGATCGGTAGGGACGGATCTGCAACCGCAGGGATATGACATCGATATCGCCCGCTATCTGGCGAAAGAGATGAAACTAAAGTTGCAGCTGGTTCCGGTAACCAGCGCCAACCGCGTGCCTTACCTGCAAACCAACAAAGTTGACCTGGTGATCTCCAGCCTGGGTAAAAACGCCGAGCGTGAAAAAGTGATCGATTTCAGCCGCGCTTATGCGCCGTTTTTCCTCGGCGTATTTGGGCCGAAAGACAGCTCGCTGACATCGTCAGACGCGCTGGAAGGCAAAAGCATCGGCGTTACGCGCGGTGCGGTAGAAGACATGGTGCTGACGGATATCGCGCCGAAGGCCGCGCAGATTAAGCGCTACGAAGACAACAACACCACGCTGTCGGCGTACCTGTCTGGGCAGGTGGAGTATGTCGCCACCGGCAACCTGGTTGTCGCGGCTATCGCCGAGCAGAACCCGACGAAAGCACCGGTGGCTAAATTTATGCTGAAAGATTCGCCGTGCTACATCGGTCTGAAAAAGGATGAACCCGCGCTGAAAGCGAAAGTCGATGCGTTAATTGAGCAGGCGCTGAAAGACAATACGCTCAATACCCTGTCGGAAAAATGGCTGAAAGCGCCGCTGCCGGCCAGCATCAAGGCTTAACGGGAGCATGCCATGACCTATCAGCTTAATTTTTCCGCGCTGTTTCCGTTCTGGCCTGAGCTGCTGGCGGGGTTGTGGGTCACCATTGAGCTGACGGTCATGGCCACCCTCGGCGGTATTGCTATCGGTATCTGCGGGGCGGCCTTGCGCAGCGGTAAACCCACCCTGCTGAGTCGGCTGTGGGGAATCTACGTCGAGCTGATCCGCAATACGCCGTTTGTGGTGCAGCTGTTCTTCATCGTTTTCGGTTTGCCGAGTCTGGGCTGGAAACTCACCGCTGGGCAGGCCGCGCTGTTGGCGATGCTGATTAACCTGGGAGCGTACAGTACCGAGATCATCCGCGCGGGGATTCAGGTGACGCCGAAAGGCCAGTGGGAAGCCGCCCGTGTGCTGGGGCTGACGCGTGTGCAGACCTTTTTGCGTGTGATTCTGCCGCCCGCACTCCAGCGGATTTATCCGGCGCTGGTTAGCCAGTGCATCATCGTCATGCTGGGGTCGTCGGTGGTGTCGCAGGTGTCTTATGAAGAACTGACCTTTGCCGCCAACCTGATTCAGTCCCGTACGTTTCTGAGTTTTGAGGTGTATCTGGCGACCACGCTGTGTTATCTGGCGCTGTCTGTCCTGATGCGGCAACTCTTACTGCTGGCGGGACGGCGTTTCTTAGGGAGTCAGTCATAATGGCATTTACCGACTGGGATATTGTGCGCAACCTGCTGCTGGCGGCGCGCTGGACACTGCTGCTGTCGCTGACGGCCTTCATCGGCGGTGCGCTGGTGACGTTCCCGCTGATGCTGCTGCGGTTGACCAAGCGCAAATGGCCGACGCGCTTTGTCCATCTGTATTCCGAGCTGTTTCAGGGGACGCCGCTGCTGATGCAGCTGTTTCTCGCGTTTTTCGGGCTGGCGCTGTTCGGCATCGATGTGAGCCCGTGGACGGCGGCGGCACTGGCGCTGACGCTGTTTACCAGCGCCTTTCTGGTGGATATCTGGTGCGGCAGTGTGGAAGCCTTGCCGAAAGGGCAGTGGGAAGCCTCGCGCTGTCTCGGTCTGGATTTCGGCCAGACGCTCTATCGGGTGATTGCGCCGCAGGCGATGCGTATCGCCATCGCGCCCACGGTGGGGTTTTCCGTTCAGGTCATTAAAGGCACCGCGCTGGCGTCAATCATCGGATTTGTCGAGCTGACCAAAGCGGGAACCATGCTGAATAACGTGACCTATCAGCCGTTTAAAGTGTTCGGATTGGTGGCGCTGGGCTATTTCCTGATGTGCTATCCGCTCTCTTACTACAGCCGCTATCTGGAGAAGAAATTCAATGCCGCTCATCACCATTAATCAGGTTCAAAAATATTACGGCCAGAACCATGTCCTGAAAGGGGTGGATCTGGATATCGAAATGGGTGAAGTCATTTCGATCATTGGGCGCAGCGGCTCCGGTAAGAGCACGCTCCTGCGCTGCATGAACGGTCTGGAAGGCTATCAGGACGGCAGCATCAAGCTGGGCGGGATGACGGTTACCGACCGAGATTCGCAGGCGCGGGAAATCAGCCGCTCGGTCGGGATGGTGTTCCAGAATTTCAATCTGTTCCCGCATATGACGGCGCTGGAAAACGTGATGCTGGCACCGCGCCGCGTACTGGGGAAAAGCGCGGCGGAATGCCGTGAGCTGGGTGAACAGATGCTCAATAAAGTCGGACTGGGTGAACGCCTTCACTACTATCCTGCCAACCTGTCGGGCGGCCAGCAGCAGCGCGTCGCGATTGCCCGCGCGCTGGCGATGAACCCGAAAGTCTTGCTGTGCGATGAAATTACCTCGGCGCTCGATCCTGAATTAGTCGGCGAAGTGTTGAAAGTGCTGGAACAGTTGGCCGCAGAAGGGATGACGCTGATTCTGGTGACGCATGAAATGAATTTTGCCCGTGAAGTGGGTGACCGCGTGGTGTTTATGCATCAGGGCACCGTCTGGGAGCAGGGCGACAGCAAAACGCTGTTCGCTAACCCGCAGACCCGTGAATTAAAACAGTTTATCGCCTCGGTGCGAGGACTATCAGAAGCGTAATGACGCTTGCCGAATGTGTAAGTCGAAACAAAAGTGTGGAGCATATAACCATGAGCAGCGAACTGTACGCGCAAATTAATCCACCTCATCGCTTACTGATGGGGCCGGGGCCGATCAACGCCGATCCGCGCGTATTAAGGGCAATGGCCAGCCAACTGGTTGGACAGTATGACCCCGCGATGACGAACTACATGAATCAGGTCATGACGCTCTATCGTCAGCTTTTCCGCACGGAAAACCGCTGGACGATGCTGGTAGACGGCACCTCGCGCGCGGGGATCGAAGCGATTCTGCTGTCATCAATCCGGCCTGGCGACAAGGTGCTGGTGCCGGTATTTGGTCGTTTTGGTCATCTACTGTGTGAGATTGCCCGCCGCTGTCGTGCCGAGGTTCATACCATTGAAGTACCGTGGGGCGAGGTGTTCTCGCCTGACCAAATCGAAGACGCGATCAAGGCGGTACGTCCACGCCTGCTGCTGACGGTACAGGGCGACACCTCCACCACCATGCTGCAACCGCTGGAAGCGTTGGGCGAGATTTGCCGCCGTCACGACGTACTGTTCTATACCGATGCGACGGCGTCTTTTGGCGGGAACCCGTTGGAAACGGACAAATGGGGACTGGATGCGGTTTCCGCCGGATTACAGAAGTGTCTCGGCGGGCCGTCTGGCAGCTCACCGATCACGCTCAGCCCGCAGATGGAAACGGTGATCCGCCGTCGTAAATGCGTAGAGCAGGGGATCCGAACGGACGCGCATCAGGATGGCGATGACGAGATGATCTATTCCAACTATTTCGATCTGGGCATGGTGATGGATTACTGGGGGCCGGAGCGTCTGAACCACCACACCGAGGCGACGAGCATGCTGTTTGCCGCCCGTGAATGTGCCCGAACGATCCTCGAAGAAGGCCTGGATCGCAGCATTGCCCGCCATGCGTTGCACGGTAATGCGCTGGTGGCGGGGATTCAGGGGATGGGGCTGGAAACCTTTGGTTCGTTGCCTCACAAAATGAATAACGTACTGGGCGTGGTCATTCCTGACGGTGTGCACGGTGAGCAGGTGCGTAAGTTATTGCTGGAAGATTTCGCCATTGAGATCGGCACCTCGTTTGGCCCGCTTCAGGGCAAGATCTGGCGCATTGGCACGATGGGCTACAACGCGCGTAAAGACTGTGTGATGCAAACGCTGACAGCGCTGGAGGCCGTATTAAATCGGCTGGGTTTCCGCACGGTGCAGGGTGAAGCGTTGCAGGCTGCCTGGAATTGTTACGTGACGGACGAGGGACGTGCATGAGTGAAAGGTTGATGTCGCCCGCTGCGGCACGCGTTGCCGCTGAGCAGATTATGTCGCGTTGCGATGCGCTGGCAGAAATCAGCGAAACGCCCGGCCAGTTGACTCGCGTTTATCTGTCGCTGGAGCACCTGCGCGCCAATGCGCGGGTGGGGGAATGGATGCGCGAGGCGGGGATGAGTGTCTGGCAGGATAGCGTTGGCAACATTTGCGGTCGCTATGAAGGATTAACGCCGGATGCACCCGCGCTGTTGCTCGGTTCGCATCTGGACACGGTGCGCAATGCCGGACGCTATGACGGGATGTTGGGCGTATTGACGGCGATTGAAGTGGTGCGCGCATTTCATCAGCAGGGTACGCGTTTGCCCGTGGCGTTGGAAATTATCGGCTTCGGCGATGAGGAGGGGACACGCTTTGGTATTACGCTGCTCGGTAGTCGAGGGCTAACAGGCACCTGGCCGGAGAGCTGGCTGGAGTGTCAGGATGCCGAAGGCACCAGTGTAGCGCAGGCGCTGACCATTGCGGGGCTGGATCCACTTGAGGTGGCGCTGGCCACGCGTCCGGTCAGCGACATCGCTGCCTATCTGGAATTGCATATCGAACAGGGACCGTGTCTGGAACAGCAGGATCTGGCGCTGGGCGTGGTCACGGCGATCAACGGGGCGCGGCGGCTCAATTGCACGTTCCTTGGGTTGGCGGGACATGCGGGCACCGTACCGATGACGCAACGGCAGGATGCGCTGGCGGCGGCGGCGGACTGGATGGCGCAGGCTGAGCGGACTACGCGTGAAAGCGATCCCCATCTGGTCGCCACGTTTGGTACGTTGCAGTGTTTGCCGGGCGCGGCGAACGTCATTCCCGGTGAAGTGAAGATGACGCTGGATATTCGCGGACCGGAGGATGCACCGCTGGATGCGCTGTTAGAGAAACTCCTGACGCTAGGGCAGGACATCGCGCACCAGCGCGGCTGCCAGTTTAGTGCCGAAGAGTATTACCGTATTGCGGCAACCCGCTGCGATCCCACCTTGCAGTCGATATTAAACGAGGCGGTGACGCAGGTGCAGGGGAAAACGCTGATGCTGCCAAGCGGCGCGGGACACGATGCGATTGCCATCGCCGAACGCTGGCCGGTAGCGATGCTGTTTGTTCGCTGTCGTGGCGGCATCAGCCACCACCCTGACGAATCTGTGACCACCGCGGATGTGGCGCTGGCGCTACAGGCATTTTATCAGGCGGTGTTCTACCACGCCTCTGCACAGTAACGACAGCTACAGCAATGACAGCTACAGCGTAAAACGATCGGCGTCGCGCCAGGCGGGGAAGGATTCCCGATAGCTTTGCAGCGCTTCCAGCGACAGTTCCGCGTCCAGACGGGCAGGCTGGTTGGGGGCGGCAGAAGCCAGGATTTCCCCCTGTGCATTAATAATCAGGCTATCGCCACGGTAGCTGTGACCGTTGCCGTCGGTGCCAACGCGGTTACAGCCTGCAACGTAGGCCTGATTCTCAATGGCGCGCGCTGCTAACAGCGTCTGCCAGTGTGCTGCGCGAGGCGCAGGCCAGTTGGCGACATACAGCGCCAGATCGTAGTCCTGCCGATTGCGCGACCATACCGGGAAACGCAGGTCGTAGCAGATCATCGGACAGATACGCCAGCCGCGCCACTCAAGGGTGACGCGTTCCGTGCCTGCCTGATAATGGTGGTGTTCGTCCGCCATGCGAAACAGGTGGCGTTTGTCGTAGCGATGCACCTCACCGTGCGGATCGACCAGCAGAAAACGGTTCACTGCGCCTTTTGGCGTGTTCACCGCGACGCTACCGCCGATCAGGGCGTTCGTCTTCTGCGCCCACTGGTGCAGCCACGCTTCTACAACCGATTGATCCAGACTGCCTTTGGCGGCTTCCATCGCAAAGCCGGTGGTGAACATCTCCGGCAGCACAATCACATCGCGTCCGCTCATCTCTGCCAATAAGGTATCGAAATGGCGCAGATTGGCTTCCCCATCGCGCCAGACCAGCGGCTGTTGCAGTAATGAAATCTTTAAAGTCGACATAAACGCTCCGCAGCGGCATCCAACGTTGCTTCCTGTTTAGCAAAGCATAGTCGAATCAACGTATGTGGGAACGGATCGGCGCAAAAGACGGACAGCGGAATGGCGGCAACGCCAACGTGTTCGGTCAGCCAGCGGCAGAAGCTGACGTCGTCCAGAGCGGAAATCGCCCGATAGTCCGCCAGCAGGAAGTAGGTGCCTTCGCAAGGCAAAATCTCGAAACGGCTGTTCGCCAGTGCATTGATGAAGCGATCGCGCTTGGCACGGTAAAAATCGGGCAGTTCACGCCAGTGTTGCGGTTGTTCACGCAGCATATCGGCAATAGCAAACTGGGCGGGCGTGTTCACGGAGAACGTCAGATACTGGTGAACTTTACGCACTTCCGCACTTAATACCGCGGGGGCGACGCAGTAGCCGACTTTCCAGCCGGTCATATGGAACGTTTTACCAAACGATGAGACGGCGATGGCGCGTTGGCGCAGCGACGGGTGTGCCAGCACGCTGGCGTGCCCTTCGCTGTCGAAACAGATGTGCTCGTAGACTTCATCGCTCAGCACAAAGATGTTACGCGCGGCAATCGCCTGCCACAGCTGTTCGAAATCTGCCTTCTGCCAGACGGTAGCAGACGGATTGTGTGGGGTATTCAGGATGACCAAACGAGTACGATCGCTCAGCAGGTCAGCAAAATGCGACCAGTCCACGCGAAACGCGGGCGGCTGCAAGGCGATGCGTTTGAGTACGCCGCCAGCCAGCGTAACGGCAGGCGCATAGCTGTCATAGCTGGGATCGAAACAAATGACTTCGTCGCCGGGGCGCACCAGCGCCGCAATAGCGGCAAACAGCGCTTCGGTCGCCCCTGCCGTGACGGTGACTTCACTATCGGCATCCGGCCGCCAGCCGTACAGCGCTTCTGTTTTTTCAGCAATCGCCTGACGCAGCGGCGCGACACCGGTCATCGGCGCATATTGGTTGGCACCCTGACTGACGTGATACGCCAGTCGCTGCTGTAAATAGTCCGGGCCGTCAAAATCAGGGAAACCTTGTGATAGATTGATGGCCTGATGCTGTTGGGCCAGCGCACTCATCTGAGTAAAGATGGTGGTGCCCAGCGAAGGCAGTTTACTGTCGGGGATTAACGCGGCGCTCATAGCGGGTAGGACTCCTGCAAGCCTGTATTGCCTCGTAATATAACATGCTGTTAGTATTTGGCAATCAAGACGCTTGGACGTTTAAACGGCTAAATGCCTTTGCGTGCTAAGACATAATGAAAAGATCTAAACCTGCAACTGCATGCTTTGAAACAGAAAGACCAAAAACGGGAAGCCTCATGACTGAAAATCAACAATTGACGGCGCTGCTTGCGGCCTGCCACTGGATCGGCGAGAAAGGCTGGTGTCCGGCGACGGGCGGCAATATGTCCGTACGCCTTGATGACGCGCAGTGCCTGATTACTGAATCGGGTAAAGACAAAGGCAGCCTTCAGGCAGAGGATTTCCTGCTGGTGGAGATTGCCACTAACCATGTGCCGAGCGGCCGCACGCCGTCGGCGGAAACGGGGCTGCATACGCTGCTGTATCGTCGCGAGCCGACGATTGGCGCGGTGCTGCACACGCACTCGGTGAACGCCACGGTGCTGTCTCGGGTAGAGAAGGGCGCTGAACTGGTGCTGCACGGCTACGAAATGCAAAAGTCGTTGGCGGGGCAAACCTCCCATTTGGATCGCGTGGCGATCCCGATTTTCGATAACGATCAGGATATTCCGGCGCTGGCGCAGCGGGTAACCGAGTACGCCAGCCACACGCCGCTACGCTACGGCTTTCTGGTGCGCGGCCACGGTCTTTACTGCTGGGGCGCGACGGTGAAAGAAGCGCGTCGCCATCTGGAAGGGCTGGAGTTCCTGTTCCAGTGCGAATTGCAACGGCGACTGCTGGAGGCGAAAGCATGATTAAGGCCATTGTGACGGATATTGAAGGCACCACCAGCGACATCCGTTTTGTCCATAGCGTGTTGTTTCCCTATGCCCGCGAGCGCCTGGCTGACACAGTGCGGCAGCACGGTAACGATCCGGAGATCGCGCAGGCGCTGGACGCGCTGCGTCAGGAGCTAGGTCAGCCCGATGCGGATAGCGAGACGCTGATTGCCGCGCTGAACCAGTTTATGGATGAAGATCGTAAATCTACCGCGCTGAAGCTGCTGCAAGGCATTATCTGGCGGTCGGGCTACCGTAACGGCGATTTTCAGGGGCATCTGTACCCTGAAGTGGCGGCGCAGCTCGCCGCATGGCAGCAGCAGGGCCTGCGCCTGTATGTGTACTCGTCAGGCTCGATAGAAGCGCAGCAACTGCTGTTCGGGTATAGCAACGCGGGTGACCTGCGTCCGCTATTCAGCGACTATTTTGATACCCGCGTCGGCGCGAAGCGCGAGACCGATTCTTATCGCACGATTGCGCAAGCCATTGGGCTACCTGCCGAACAACTTCTGTTCCTATCGGATATTCGTCAGGAGCTGGATGCCGCGCAGGAGGCCGGTTGGCACACCTGCCAGCTTATTCGTGATGATGCGGATAGCGTAAGCCGTCACCGTCAGGTGGCACGTTTTGACCAGATCGACTTACCGGAGTACGCCCAATGAGTGGATTAACCATTTTTAGCGACAGCGATGCAAGCCAGCCGATTTGGCAAAGTCAGGATGCCGAGGCGATTCAGAAACAGCTGAACGAAATCGGTGTACGTTTTGAACGCTGGGAAGCCAGCCAGAAGCTGAGCGATGCGCCGTCGTCTGAAGAAGTGCTGGCGGCCTATCAGCATGAGATTGATAAGCTGGTGGCAGAAAAAGGCTATCAGAGCTGGGACGTCATCAGTATGCGTTCCGATAATCCGCAACGTGCGGAGCTGCGCACCAAGTTTTTATCCGAGCATGTGCATCACGAAGATGAAGTGCGCTTTTTCGTCGAAGGCGCGGGGCTGTTCTGCCTGCACCTGAACGGCAAGATTTACCAGATCCTGTGTGAGAAGAACGATCTGCTGTCCGTACCCGCGGGCACCGCGCACTGGTTTGATATGGGGCCGGAACCGCACTTCACCGCCATCCGCCTGTTCGATAACCCGGAAGGCTGGATCGCGCATTTTACCGGCGATAAGATCGCCGATTCGTATCCGAAATTGGAGCGCTAACTTGTTTGTTGTAAAACCTCTTATCAACCTCCACCTATCTCTTAGTCACATTTTTTATGCAGACTAAGAGACGGTTTCGTGCGCGATAATGGCGTTATTTTCATACTACCTTGTAGCACGCGCCCGACCCAGGGCGGCTCAATCGCCGTCGCCCTGGGAACCCTGGCTTTCGGCGGGAAATTATGCCGCTGACGCGGTACCTTCGTCGATATCAGGCTTTAACGGACCGCTTGCGACACGTTCCCGACGTGGCGCAAGCTTGAGCCGCGTCCATGCGGCTCATCCTAAGCCTGCTATCTCCTCAGCATAATTTTTTACGCCGGGTAACGGCAAAATACGAGATACCTCTGTATTGGTGTATTAAGAGGATTTCTTCATAGGGAAGTGCCAAGGTGGTTCTTTACCCCAAAAATATCAGCATTGTTTATCGTCACTTTAACACCGTCTGAAATATCCCTTCTTTCACATCCTGTGGCGTTACCACGCCGGTATCGAGTACCCAACCGCTGATTAATTCGGCGGGGGTGACGTCAAACGCCGGGTTGTAGACTGCCGCGTTCTGCGGTGCCCATTGGCAGTGGCCGAAGCTGCCGGAAACGCCGGTAACTTCAGCGGCGGCGCGCTGTTCGATGGGAATGGCTCGACCGTCCGGGCACGCGGGATCGTGCGTGGTGTGCGGTGCCGCGACGTAAAACGGAATCTGGTGATAGTGTGCCAGCACCGCGAGGCTGTAAGTGCCGATCTTATTGGCGACGTCGCCGTTAGCGGCAATGCGGTCAGCGCCGACCCAAATCGCATCCACCTGGCCCTGTGCCATCAGGCTGGCGGCCATCGAATCACAGATCAACTGATAAGGAATGCCCAGCTCGCCGAGTTCCCAGGCCGTGAGGCGTCCGCCCTGCAAGAGCGGACGCGTTTCATCGACCCATACCTGCGCGACTTTTCCCTGCTGGTGCGCACGTAGCAGCACGCCGATGGCGGTGCCGATGCCGGCTGTTGCCAGTCCGCCGGTGTTGCAGTGGGTTAGCAAGCGGCTGTTGGGTTTCACCAGCGCTGCGCCGTGATCGGCAATGCGCTCACACAGCGCGCGATCTTCTTCTACCAGTCGCAGAGCTTCCTGCACCAGCGCATCGACAAACTGCGGCTGCGCCAGTGCCAGCTTCATGCGATCCAGATTGTTCATCAGGTTCACGGCGGTAGGACGCGATGCCCGCAGCGTCTCCAGCGCCTGCGCCAGTTCGGCCTGCGATAGCCCTCTCTCCGCCAGTAGTGCGAGCAGCAGGCTGGCGGACAGGCCAATCAGCGGGGCGCCGCGTACGCGTAGCGTCTGAATATGTTCAACCAGTGACGCGACATCTGGGCACGGGCTCCAGCGTTTTTCTTGCGGTAGCGCCTGCTGGTCGAGGATCCACAGTTGGTTATCAACGATTTTTAGGCTGGTTGTGTTAAGTGTCTGCATAGGTCGTTAAATCCATGTTGCATCGATATTCTTATTCTGCCAAGATGCCTGATAGATGTATAGACGTCCGAACGTTTTTATGTCCGTATCTTGAATTTAAGCATAGCGAGGAGTTGGAATGTCACTTTACCGCACTTTTACGGCGGATGACGCTGTTGAATATGCCCGCCAGTACGGCGGTGTCAGTCAGCCGCAAACGCTGGTAGCCGCAGAAGAGATCGGCGATGGCAATCTGAATCTGGTGTTTAAAATTAAAGATGAAGCGGGCGTTAGTCGGGTCATCGTCAAACAGGCGCTGCCCTATGTACGGTGTGTGGGAGAATCCTGGCCCCTGACGCTTGACCGCGCCCGGATTGAGGCCGAAACGTTGCTGACGCACGCGCGGTTTTGTCCACAGCATACTGTAACCGTGCTCTATCACGATCCCGAACTGGCGGTGATGGTGCAGGAAGATCTCTCCGATCATCGCATCTGGCGCAGCGAGCTGGTTAACGGCGCGGATTATCCTCAGGCGGCGGCACAGCTGGGAGAATATCTGGCGCAGACGTTATTCCACACCTCTGATTTTCATCAGCACCCGCATGAGAAGAAAGCGGCGGTTAGCCAGTTCACTAACCCTGAACTGTGTCAGATTACCGAAGACCTTTTCTTTACCGATCCTTATATCGATCATGAAAGAAACCAGTTTGACGCGGCGTTGACGCCGGATGTACAGGCGCTACGTGACGATAAGGCATTGAAGCTGGCGGTTGCTGGGCTGAAGCATGGCTTTCTGAGCAAAGCCGAAGCGTTACTGCACGGCGATATCCATAGCGGTTCGATTTTTGTCGCAGAAGGGCGTTTAAAGGCGATTGATGCTGAATTTGGTTTCTACGGGCCGATTGGCTTTGATGTCGGTACGGCAATCGGCAACCTGCTGCTGAATTATTGTGGCCTGCCGGGGCTGCTGGCACCGCGTGAGGCTGCGGCAGGGCGTGAACGACGTCTGGAAGATATCCGTACGCTGTGGCAGACCTTTTCCGCTCGTTTTCTGGCGTTGAGCGACAATGAAAGCCGCGATCCGGCGTTGGCGGAACCGGGCTATGCTGCGCTGTTTTTACAGCAAGTGTGGCGGGATGCCGTTGGCTACTGTGGTACCGAACTGATTCGCCGCACGATTGGGCTGGCGCACGTCGCCGATCTGGACAGCATTCAGGAAACGGAAGCGCGTTTAGCATGCCAGCGTCATGCTATTTCGCTGGGCAGAACCTTAGTACTGGCGGCTCCGCATATTGCGGATGTGGATGCGCTGCTGGCGCGTGTACGGCAGAGTGGTGCCTGATTCGCGTAACGGCGTTATGTCAGTCCTCGCTCCCATCGTGAATCGGATGGGAGCGGTAAACAAACCTATTTCTTCCCTTTATTCATCATCGCTTTTAAATCCGCGAAAGGGTTGTGCGTGGCAACGCCAACATCCTTCTGCGCATCCTCACCCGCGACGACAGTCGAACCGTACATATCCGCATCAGTATATTTTGAATGCTCATTGTCGTGGCAGTAGAGGCACAGCATTTCCCAGTTACTGCCGTCTTCCGGGTTATTGCTGTGATCGTGATCGATGTGGTGAACGGTTAATTCACGCAGGTTGGAATAGACGAATTCGCGTGAACAGCGACCACATACCCACGGGAAAAGTTTGAGCGCTTTTTCGCGGTAGCCGCTTTCAAGTCTGGCGTAGTTCTTGGGGATGTAAGCCATGTGTCGGATTTCATTCAGAAGGAAAGAGGATGTGGATTTTACAACTGATGTGCCTTTAAAGGAAAGAACAGGCCGCCCTATTGGCGGCCTGTTGTTGTTTATGCTGCTTCGGTTTTTCTTTCTGACTGCGAGACCGGTTTAGGTTTGTTGGCGGCCAGTGCGTCGAACGCAAAGTCATCCACGTTGATTGAGCGTAAGCGGCTGGCTTCGGCTTTGGTCAGAATAGCCGCTTCTTCTGCGGTAATCTGACCTTCCACCAGCGCCTGTTCTGCTAACTGATCCAGTCGCATGAACGGCAGCGCTTTGTCGCTGGCTTTTGCCAGACGTTGGTAAATCGGCTCGGCGGCGATGATATCCAGTAAAGCCTCTTCCAGCAGCCCGACCGGGTTGTGTTCGCTGGCAACCAGATATTGGCCGCGTCCCAGACGATTACGCGTTTCTGACGGCGTTTGCAGAATTTTCGCGACCTCATGGTCGAGGCGGTCAGACGGTGCCGGGCAGCGCAGACCCAGTGGGAAGATAATAAAGGTCAGCAGCCCTGCAACAACACGATTCGGGAAGTTACGCAGCAGATCGTCCAGCGCCTGCTCGGCCTGATGCAGGCTATCCTGCACGCCCCAGTGCACCAGCGGTAAATCCGCTTTCTGACGCCCTTCGTCCTCATAGCGTTTCAGCGTCGCGGAAGCCAGATAGAGCTGGCTGAGAATATCCCCCAGACGCGCCGAGATACGTTCACGACGCTTCAGGCTGCCGCCCAGTACCGCCATTGACACATCCGCCAGCAGGGCCAGGTTCGCGCTGAGCCGGTTGAGCTGCTGATAGTAGCGGCGTGTTTTGTCGTTCACTGGCGCACGGCTTAGAAGGCCGTTGGTCAACCCAAGCCAGAAGCTGCGCACCTTGTTGCTGCCAACGTGGCCGATGTGTCCAACCAGCGCACGGTCAAAGCGTGAGACGTCGTTCTCCTGCGCCGCTGCCATCTCTTCCAGCACATAAGGGTGACAGCGGATGGCGCCTTGCCCGAAGATGATCATACTGCGCGTCAGGATATTCGCCCCTTCCACGGTGATCGCAATCGGCGCGCCCTGATAGCTGCGCGCCAGGAAGTTGGTCGGGCCGAGACAGATACCTTTACCACCAGCGATATCCATCGCATCCATCACGCTGCGCTGACCGCGGTGGGTACAGTGATATTTGACGATAGCGGAGAGCACTGCCGGTTTTTCACCCTGCATGATGCCGCTGGTAATCAGTGTTGCGGCGGCGTCCATCACATAAGCGTTACCCGCGATGCGTGCCAGCGGCTCTTCGATACCTTCCATCTTACCGATGGAGATCTTGAACTGGCGGCGAATGTGCGCGTAAGCACCGATGCCGAGAGCAATGGACTTCAGCCCGCCGGTAGAGTTGGACGGCAGCGTAATGCCGCGACCGACTGACAGACATTCCATCAGCATACGCCAGCCCTGACCCGCCATCTTCGCACCGCCAATAATGTAGTCCAGCGGGACAAAAATGTTCTCACCCTGTGTCGGTCCGTTCTGGAACGGCACGTTCAGCGGGAAATGGCGGCGGCCGATTTTAACGCCGTCGGTATCTGTCGGAATCAACGCACAGGTAATGCCGACGTCGTCTTCATCGCCTAAAAGATGATCGGGATCGTACAGCTTAAAGGCCAGCCCCAGCACGGTAGCGACCGGCGCGAGTGTGATATAGCGTTTATTCCAGGTCAGGCGCATACCTAAAACCTGTTCGCCGTGCCAGTTGCCGTAGCAGACAATCCCGGTATCGGGAATTGAACCTGCATCCGAGCCCGCTTCCGGGCTGGTCAGCGCAAAGCAGGGCACTTCCTGACCGCGTGCCAGACGTGGCAGGTAGTGATCTTTTTGTGTTTCCGTTCCGTAGTGTTGCAGCAGTTCGCCGGGGCCGAGTGAGTTAGGCACGCCGACGGTGATTGCCACAATACTGGAGACGCCGGCCAGTTTTTGCAGCACCTGCGCCTGTGCGTAAGCCGAGAATTCCAGCCCGCCGTATTGCTTCTTGATGATCATGGCAAAGAAGCGGTGCTCTTTTAAAAACGCCCACAGTTCTGGCGGGATATCGGCGCGTTCGTGGGTGATTTCAAAGTCGTTTGCCATCCGGCAGGCTTCAGCAACCGGCCCATCGATAAACGCCTGCTCTTCGGCGGTCAACTGCGGACGCGGGTAGTTATGCAGCTTTTTCCAGTCCGGTGCGCCGCGAAACAGATCGCCTTCCCACCAGGTTGTTCCAGCATCAATTGCTTCTTTTTCCGTGTTCGACATCGGTGGCATGACTTTCTGGAACATGCGCAGCGCGGAAGCGGAAACCAACTTTTGGCGCAGAGAGGGAACCGTAATCGGAATCAGCAGGATCACGAGCGGAATCATCAGCCAGACGGGCCACAGCAACATGGCGGACATGGCTGCGAAGTAGGCCAGCAGGATAGCGCTGCCGAGCAGCAGGCTGAGCCGATGATAAAACATCGCTCCGATGATAATCAGTAGGAGGAGGATACTGACAGCAACCATAACGTGTCTCCAGCATTGTGATCGAATGGAGGGTTTTCATTCTTCCCCGAGCGTTGTGTGACGGGAGAAAGCGAGAACCATTTTCATCAGTGAAATAAGGCGTAATAGGTCAATGTTGTAAGAGGTCTGACCTGTTGCTTATATTCGTTGTAGTTTATCTGATTATTTTTATCAATTCGTTTACATCATAATTACAACTCACTTCACAAACCGAACGGCAGTCGTGCGTTTTCTGACGCGTGTCAGCGATCCTCTCGATCCCGTGATTACGCGCTTCTCGCTGTTAGTACGATCCGCTACACTGCATGGCAGAAGATGATACTGTCACCAGACAAAATGAGAGGATTCCATGTATCAGGATTTAATCCGTAGTGAACTGAAAGAAGCGGCAGAAACACTGAATAATTTCTTGAGTGATGATGCGAACATTCAGTCGATTCAAAACGCTGCGGTGCTGTTGGCTAACGCTTTTAAAGCGGGCGGTAAAGTGATTTCCTGCGGTAACGGTGGTTCACACTGTGACGCCATGCACTTTGCTGAAGAGCTGACGGGGCGCTATCGCGAGAACCGTCCTGGCTATCCGGCCATTGCGATTTCCGATCCGAGCCACCTGTCCTGCGTCAGTAATGACTTTGGCTATGATTTTGTCTTCTCCCGCTATGTCGAGTCACTGGGGCGTGAAGGTGATGTGCTGCTGGGGATTTCCACGTCTGGTAATTCCGGCAACATTATTAAAGCGATTGCCGCAGCAAAAGCGAAAGGCATGAAGGTCATTACGCTGACTGGGAAAGACGGCGGCAAAATGGCAGGTTCTGCCGACGTGGAAATCCGTGTTCCGCACTTTGGCTATGCCGACCGCATTCAGGAAATCCATATCAAAGCGATCCACATCCTGATTCAACTGATTGAAAAAGAGATGGCGGATCAGTAAGCCGCATTAATACGCTCTAAAAGGGCAAGAAGGGAAGGGTAGAAAGTCAGATGTGTGAACTGCTGGGGATGAGCGCGAATGTACCGACGGATATCTGCTTTAGCTTTACCGGGCTGATACAACGCGGTGGAAACACCGGTCCGCACCGGGATGGCTGGGGAATCACCTTCTATGAAGGGAACGGTTGTCGTACGTTCAAAGATCCGCTGCCAAGCTATAACTCGCCGATTGCCCGGCTGGTGCAGGATTATCCGATCAAATCGTGTGCGGTGGTTTCACATATCCGGCAGGCGAATCGTGGCGCGGTGTCGCTGGAAAATACCCATCCCTTTACCCGCGAACTGTGGGGGCGGAATTGGACGTACGCCCACAACGGGCAACTGAAAGGTTATAGCACCCTGAAAACGGGGATGTTTCGCCCTGTCGGCCAGACGGATAGCGAATTTGCTTTCTGCTGGCTGCTGTCCCAACTGTCTGAGCGTTACCCGCGCACGCCGGGTAACTGGCCTGCGGTATTCCGCTATATCGCCAAACAGGCGGATGTCCTGCGGGAGAAAGGCGTGTTTAACATGCTGCTGTCGGACGGGCGCTTTGTGATGGGGTACTGCTCAACCAAACTCTACTGGATCACCCGCCGTGCGCCGTTTGGTAAAGCGACGCTGTTGGATCAGGATGTGGAGATTGATTTTCAGCAGCAGACGACACCGAATGATGTCGTCACGGTATTAGCGACGCAGCCGCTAACGGGCAACGAAACCTGGCATCAGATCATGCCAGGTGAATTCGTGCTATTTTGTTTCGGCGAGCGCGTACTTTAAGGTCGGCTGACTGGTCATCAACGGTGGGTTAACGACGTATTGCCCGTTAAATACCGTGATGGCTGGGGGCTGATTGTGCTGATTAAAATAGGCGTACCCCGGCTGAAGCTGTTTCCAGAAGCTGGCGTAGGTGGAATTACGGTGGCGCTGCATGTTCTGTTCCGTCATGCGGAACGGGTAGATAGCGATATCAATCTTCGGCTGACCGTTGCGTAGCGCCGCTTCGGCATAGCGATAAATCTCATCCATGTAGGTGTTGGTCATGGCATAGCAGCCAACCGACACACATTCGCCGTGAATCATCAAATAGCGGCCGGAATATCCCTGTGATTTATCATAGTCGTTGGGGAAACCGATATTGATCGCACGGTAATATTGGCTGTCTGGTTTTAGCTGACGCAGATCGACCTGATAGAAACCTTCCGGGCTTTTTAAATCGCCTTCAACGCGTTTTGGCCCTAATCCGCCTGAATATTTACAGATCGGATATTGTTCCAATAAACGGTATTCGTTGCCGACTTTCGCATACAGTTCGAATATTCGCTCTTCTTTAAAGATCTGAATATAGATCGGAGAGCCTAATAATTGCTGTTTTAATTCTTTTGCTATCGGCGCTAGCGGCGGTGCGGTCTCGCTGGCTGCGCTGGTAACAACAAGAGAAGGCAAAAAAAACAACATCGCAAATGACAGCGCGATTTTTTGCATTATGGTTCCTGATAATAAAATTGCCTGCTACACGCGGCATCCGCGTCGCGCTACTGGTGTTTTAGCAAAAGCGTGGGGACAGCCGTTATCGGTATATATTTCGTCGGCGAATAGATAACGACGAAACCGAAATCACATTATCATTGGTTTCATATTAATCAAGCGTTGAAAAGCGCTAAAAAATAACATTTACAAAAAACAGCCCGAATGGATACGAGCTGCTCAATGTAAGGTTGTTAATAGCAGGGGAAAGCGGCTCAGGCGCGGGTGGCTTCTATCATCATAATGTCGGTGACAAAGGAACCGTCTGTCTGTACGTCAAAATGCTGTACCACCTCGTCCGGCAGCGTTTTTTGCAGTTCACGAATCGCGACCGCGAAATGTTCTGGTGTGCGCATACGGGCGATCCAACTGCTGAACTCCAGCGTCAACCTATCGCTGGTGACGTTACGCACGATAAACCCTGCGTCGGTAAACAGGCTCAGCCATTCGCCCGGCGCGTAATTGCGCACGTGTGAGGTATCGCGCAGCTTCTCTACCGTCTGTAAATAGCTGTCCAACAGCGGATGACCGGGAGACACGACATCCATCATGATCACGCGGCCACCCGGTTTCAGAACGCGCCGCATTTCACGCAGCGCCTGCCCGACATCACGCCAGTGATGCGCAGAGTAACGGCTGATGATGACGTCTGCGCTGCTATCCTCGAACGGTAAAGACTCGGCTACGCCTTGCTGAACGCGGATATTATTCAGCCCTTTCTGCGCCGCAGCCTGACTCACCACGTCCAACATTTGGGAAGACAAATCGTAGGCGACAACCTCCGCGACGGCCTGTGCGGCAACGAAGCTGGCGTGTCCGGCACCGCAGCCAACGTCGATCACGCACGCCTGCGGGAAGGGCGCTAATAACGTGGCCAGTTGGGTTAAATCTTTGCCCTGCGCATGCACCGCGCTGGTCAGGTAGTTCTGCGCCTGTGAGCCGAACTGATGTTCGACGCGATGATTATGGTTCTGTTTTTCTTCCATCATTGCTCTCGCTTTATCTGAATTGCTTTCGTTTCATCATGGGTTAAACGGCGGCGCGCCAGCCACTAAAGAAGACGTCGGTCTGAGAACACTATAGTGAGGGAAAAATACGGGTACAATATGAGCATTTATACGGGTATAAAATACTCCCTGTTTGATTAACACCTCTTTCACTCATACTGTTGTCGTCTTGAGCTTGCCTTGACGAGCGGGATGAAAAGGACACCTGGTTATGTCTGCAAATTCATTTATGTCTGCCAGCTCTCTGAGCGGCCCAAAGGCGCTGGGAGCTTTCTTACGGGCGCTGCGTGAGCGGACCTCGCCGGAAAGGGTCGGCCTGCCCGCGTCCGGTCGGCGGCGCACCAGTGGATTACGCCGCGAAGAGTTGGCGCAAATCGCTCGCATTAGCACCACCTGGTATACCTGGCTTGAGCAGGGGCGTGATGTGTCCGCTTCCGCCTCGGCGCTGACTCGCTTGTCTCAGGCGTTAAAGCTGGAACCCGCAGAGCATGACTATCTTTTTAGTCTGGCTGGCGTACAGGATCCTCAGAAGCAGGGTAGGGCAATGTCGCTCGATGCGCGGGTTGCCGCCAGCCTGCACCATATTACCTGCCCTGCGTATCTTCTGGATGGCAACTGGAACATGCTGGCGTGGAATGCGCCGTCGGAGCAGTTGTTTGCCGGATGGCTGGGAAGCGATCCCGAACCGAATCTGCTGCGCTTTATGTTTCTTAATCCGCTGGCGCGATCGCTGGTGGTCGATTGGCCAGAACGCGCCAGACGGGTGGTGGCGGAGTTTCGGGCGGAGTCCAGTCATTATGCGTCTGTCGAATCTGTCCGACACGTTGTGATGGCGCTGTGTGAAGAAAGTCGCGAGTTCAATCTCTGGTGGTCTCAGCAGGCGGTCACCGCCCGTGAAGGTGGCGAGCGACGCTTCCACCATCCTATGCTGGGAGAGGTAACCTATCATCAACAGACTTTCCATCCTGCCGGACAGGGGGAATTTAAGTTGGTGATGCTGATCGCGCAGTAAACGCGGGCATTATTGCGCTGCTTGTCTATACTGACTTTGATCTGTATATTTATACAGTGTTGTCAGAGGGCCAGTATGCGCAAAATCATTCATGTTGATATGGACTGCTTCTACGCAGCAATTGAGATGCGTGATAACCCGCGCCTGCGCGATATTCCTCTGGCGATTGGTGGAAGTGCCGATCGCCGTGGCGTCATCAGCACCGCTAACTATCCTGCTCGGCGCTACGGCGTCCACAGCGCGATGGCGACGGCAACTGCTTTGCGTCTGTGTCCACACCTCACCTTGTTGCCCGGCCGCATGGAGGTGTATAAATCCACCTCGCGCCAAATCCGTGAGATCTTCGCCCGCTACACCTCGCTGATCGAACCGCTTTCTCTGGATGAGGCTTATCTGGATGTCACCGACAGTCCGCACTGCAACGGCTCGGCGACGCGCATCGCCGAAGAAATCCGTCGAACCATCGCGGATGAACTCAATCTGACGGCATCGGCGGGGATTGCGCCGATCAAATTTCTGGCAAAGATCGCGTCTGAGTTAAATAAGCCGAATGGACAATATGTCATTACACCCGAGCAGGTGGATGATTTCCTGTTGGCGCTGCCGCTGGAGAAAATCCCCGGCGTTGGGAAAGTGACGGCGAAACGGCTGGAAGAACGCGGCCTGCATACCTGTGCGGATGTACGGGGGTATGCGCTGGCGGATCTACTTAAAGAATTCGGCAAGTTTGGTCGTGTCCTGTGGGAGCGATGTCAGGGAATCGATGAACGACGGATTTCGCCGGATAGGCTGAGGAAGTCGGTCGGTGTGGAGAAGACGCTGGCGCAGGATATCCACGACTGGGGACAGTGTGAACATCTGATTGAACAGCTTTATCAAGAGCTGGAAGTTCGCCTGAAACGGGTAAAACCCGATCTGCATATTGCGCGTCAGGGCGTCAAACTCAAGTTTGATGATTTTCAGCAAACCACGCAGGAGCATGTGTGGCCGATGTTGAATAAACAGGATCTGTTGAAGCTGGCACAGCAAACCTGGCAGGAGCGGCGTAAATCCAGAGGCGTTCGGCTGGTTGGGCTACATGTGACGCTGCTCGACCCGCAAATTGAGCGACAGCTGGTGTTTGATTGGGGATAAGGCTGTGTAGTTGAGGATAAAAAAGGGCGACGTTTATGCGCCGCCCTGATTTTTACTCGTGTACGTTTTATTCGTGGGCGATTAAGCGCGTGGCGGAATCGCTTTCAGCAGCGCTGTCAGCAATTTCCAGTACAGATCGACGCTGCCGATATGCACTTGTTCATCCGGCGAATGCGGCCCGGTGATGGTTGGCCCGATGGAAACCATGTCCATGTCCGGGTATGGCTTCTTGAACAGACCACATTCCAGACCAGCGTGAATCACCATGATGTTCGGCGTCTTGTTGAACAGCTTCTGATAGGTTTCGCGAACCAGCGCCATGACCGGTGAATGCGCATCTGGCTGCCAGCCTGGGTAGCCGCCTTTCGGTGACGTTTTCGCGCCAGCCAACTGACCCAGCGCCGTCAGCGTACCAACGACGGCGTCTTTACCGCTGTCGATCAGTGAACGAATCAGGCAGATAATTTCCGCGTGGTCGTCTTCCATCGTCACAACGCCGACGTTCAGCGACGTTTCTACCACGCCTTTGACTTCGTCGCTCATGCGGATCACGCCGTTTGGCGTGGCATTGAGCAGCGCCAGCAGACGATCGCGGCTGTCCTGCGTCAGCGGGTGCTCATTGCTGTCGCTGGCTTCCACCAGCACGGTCAGGTTTTTCTCAACGGCGGACAGTTCATTTTTCAGCACCGCCAGATACTCCTGGCTCAGCGCTTTTAACGACTCGACGTTAGCAGCAGGCAGTGACAGCGTGGCGAAGGCTTCACGCGGAATAGCGTTACGCAATGTCCCGCCGTTCAGATCGAGAATGCGGATATCCAGTGCTTTCGCCTGTTCGAACAGGAAACGTGCCAGCAGCTTGTTGGCGTTGCCCAGCCCCAGATGAATATCGCCGCCGGAGTGGCCGCCTTTCAGCCCTTTAATCGTCAGCTTCAGCGTGTGGTAACCAGCCGGCGGCACTTCTCGCGTCAGCGGCAGACGGGTAATGAAATCAATACCGCCCGCGCAACCCATGTAGATCTCGCCTTCTTCTTCCGAATCGGTATTGATCAGGATTTCGCCCTGAAGCCAGTTTGGTTGCAGGCCAAACGCGCCATCCATACCCGCTTCTTCCGTCATGGTCAGCAGCACTTCCAGCGGGCCGTGCTCGACGCTTGGATCGGCCAGCACCGCCAGCGCAGACGCCATACCGATGCCATTATCTGCACCCAGCGTGGTACCGCGTGCTTTCAGCCACTCACCGTCAACATAAGGCTGGATAGGATCGGTAGTGAAATCGTGTACGGTATCGTTGTTTTTCTGCGGCACCATGTCCAGATGCGCCTGCAATACGACAGGTTTGCGATTTTCCATACCTGCGGTTGCCGCTTTGCGCAGCAGAATATTGCCGACCTGATCGCGCTCGGCATGAATGCCTTTCTCTTTAGCCCATTCCAGAATATGTGCGGCCAGCGCTTCTTCATGATAAGACGGATGTGGAATGGAACAGATTTTGGCGAAAATATCCCACAGCGGCTGGGGGGAAAGTTGAGACAATTCAGACACTATTTCAGTCTCCTTGTTAGCGGCCAGCCTTCGCATCTGGCGGGCAGGGCTATAGGTTAAAAGTTAATCGCAGTTAGCCACATAACATGGCGTGTCGTAACAGAATATCATTTTCCATCAAAGCAGGGGAATTGCCGTCGGCCCTGACTTATTTTTCCTGCTGCAATATGAATCAGCGTGTTTGGCAGAGCGCAGGTTGGCGGGAAAAACTCGGTTCTCACGTTGAGAAAAACTGGTTTTTATGTTGTCGGCTATCTATAATCTCGCGCAACCTTTTTCCCCCCTCAGACTCAAATTAAGCCGGTTTTTATTCGGCTGGGATATATTTTATGAGCGAAAAGTACGTCGTAACCTGGGATATGTTGCAAATTCATGCCCGCAAACTGGCACAGCGTTTACTGCCTGCCGATCAATGGAAAGGCATCATTGCCGTCAGCCGCGGTGGTCTGGTTCCAAGCGCGCTGCTGGCGCGTGAGCTGGGTATTCGTCACGTTGATACCGTTTGCATCTCCAGTTATGACCACGACAACCAGCGCGAAATGAAAGTGCTGAAGCGTGCCGAGGGAGATGGCGAAGGGTTTATCGTGATTGACGATCTGGTCGACACGGGCGGTACGGCGAAAGCAATCCGTGATATGTACCCGAAAGCGCATTTTGTGACCATTTTCGCTAAGCCTGCTGGTAAACCGCTGGTTGACGACTACGTCATTGATATTCCGCAGGACACCTGGATTGAACAGCCGTGGGATATGGGCGTGGTGTTTGTGCCGCCTTTGTCTGGCCGTTAATCGCCTGAGCGAATATTCGTTTCCAACAATGCCCGGTTTAGCCGGGCATTGTTGTTTATGAACTGTGGTAATTTCTAGCGCAGGCTTTGATCCGATCGTGTGTTTCTGCCGTTGGTATTTGTCTTCTCTGGCCTGAGTTCGTTACACTTTAACGGGTGACGAAGAAGTCGTCTGATGTCCGCTAACAGCGGTTTACATTAATGGAGGCTGCTGTGGCGCAAGCTAACCTGTCTGAAACGCTATTCAAACCATCCTTTAAACATCCAGAAACCTCGACGTTGGTCCGGCGTACGCGGAATAGTCAGGATGTGCAGGGGCTGCATTCTACGCTGGAAGGGGAAAAGACCCGCAGCTGGTATCGCATGATTAACCGGCTGATGTGGATTTGGCGTGGCGTCGACCCGTGGGAAATCGAAGACGTGCTGTCGCGTATCGCGGCCAGCAAGGCGGACAGAAGCAACGAGCAACTGCTTGATACGGTGATCGGCTACCGCGGCGGTAACTGGATTTATGAATGGGCGAAGCAGGGCGCAGGCTGGCAGCAGCGAGCAACAGAAAGCGGCGATGACGCGCAAACCGGACAGTTCTGGCTGAACGCCGCCAACCTCTACAGCATTGCTGCCTATCCGCATATTAAAGGCGATGAGCTGGCGGAGCAGGCGCAAACGCTGGCAAATCGCGCCTATGAAGAGGCCGCCAACTACCTGCCTTATGAACTCAAAGAACTGACGTTCCCCATTGCGGGCGGCGGCACGCTGACCGGTTTTCTGCATATGCCATCGCAGGCGAAAGCGCCTTTCCCTACTGTGCTTATGTGCGGCAGTCTGGAAATGTTGCAGAGCGATTATCATCGCCTGTTTCAGGACTATTTTGCGCCGGCAGGCATGGCGATGCTGACGATTGATGTTCCCTCCGTTGGATTTTCTTCCCGCTGGAAGTTGACTCAGGATTCCAGTTTCCTGCATCAGCAGGTTTTGCGCGCGCTGCCGGATGTCCCGTGGGTCGATCACTCCCGCGTTGTCGCGTTTGGTTTCCGCTTTGGTGCCAACATTGCCGTTCGGCTGGCGTATCTGGAATCGCAGCGCTTACGCGGTGTGGCCTGCCTCGGCCCCGTGGTACATCATCTGTTAAGCGATCCGACTCGCCAGCAGCAGGTGCCGGATATGTTTATGGATGTGCTGGCGAGTCGTCTGGGTATGCCCTTCTCGACGGATACCTCGCTGAAAACCGAGCTGGGACGTTATTCGCTGAAAACGCAGGGGCTGTTAGGACGCCGTTGCCCGACGCCGATGCTGGCAGGCTACTGGGATAACGATCCGCTGTGCCCGAAAGAAGAGGCGAGCCTGATAGTGAACTCATCCGCACAAGGGAAACTGCTGCCGGTTAACTTCTCGCCGGTGTACCAGAATTTCGATCGCGCGCTACAGCAAATCAGCGGGTGGTTGCAGGACAAAGTGTGTTGAACATGATGTATCGATGGCAGGCATAGAACCTGCCACTTTTTACCCATTTTGGGATCGTTGAGGGATGCAATGATGTGGGGAATATTATCTCGTCAGCAGCAAAGCCTGTATGACATCTGTTGTTCAGACCTACCGCTGGAAAAGAAAAAACGACAAATCGATTGCTTTCTGGCAAAGGGCGGTAACATCAATGAAAGGCAGACCCATACTGCGAATGTACTCGGTCCGCTAACGATGGATGAAGAAGTACCCGATACGGAATTGGTGCGTTACCTGCTGGATAAAGGGGCTTTTATTGAACAGCCTGGAGGATTTAGCTCATTGCATAGAGCGATCGAGTTCTTCCATCTGGAATTGGCCGAGCTCTATCTTCAGTACGGCGCGGATGTGCACTACCTCAATTTTTTCAGCAATTCATGGCTGAATTATCTGTACTGTCCTCAGGAGCGCTATACCTACACCGACGAGCAGCGTCAGCAAATGCTCGATCTATTGTTACGCTACGGTTTGGATCTTAATCGTGAAACTATTTTCTGGACATCACTGGAAACCAGCTTTCCGATCGAGATCGTGATGTATCAGAAAGATGTCAGTCTGCTGGAGCACATATTTCGACTCGACATTCCGATCCATTTCGCTGAAACCGGCATTTTTGAACGCCTCTTTAACTATAAAAGCGAGTGGCTGCCACTGCCGCTCTTTCAGCAAATCGTGAAACGGGCGGGCGGGTCGGCTTATCGCGAACCTGGTGTCATTCTTTCCGAAGACAAGAAGATCCGTACCGATGGATCGCTATTGGAAATGGCCATTTTTTACGCTGCGGACGAACGGCTCTGTGAATGTTTGCTCGATACCTACCCTGATATCCGCTGCGATTTAAGCAACTACAGCTTTGTTCTGGATGCCTTGCTTAACCGCTATTCGCTTGAATTGGTGGAGCGGATTGTGCAAAAAACGGCGGATATCGA
This sequence comes from Pectobacterium sp. 1950-15, assembly GCF_037136835.1. NCBI lineage: Bacteria > Pseudomonadati > Pseudomonadota > Gammaproteobacteria > Enterobacterales > Pectobacteriaceae > Pectobacterium > Pectobacterium sp. 1950-15. The sequence continues at coordinate 54,473 of NZ_JBBBQR010000017.1, forward strand.
TCGTCCTTATTCCTTGTTCATTCCTGCTGGTCGAAAAAAACAGGATGGATGGGAAGCCAATGCCTATCCTGATGTCGGCAGCTCGGCGATGACGCAGTTTGTGGACATCCGCCTCGAAAAGGCGCTGAATGAGCCTGATTATTATCCTTATTTTTACGATGCCATTAGCTTGTTGCTGCAATACGGCGCGTCGCCTCTGGTTGATAAAATGACGGGGGGACGTAGCTATGAAATGCGGAACTGGTCATTGCTTTATCTCGTCTGCGTGGAAATGGTGTTTCAGAATCATTTTCGTCCTGACCTGCTGGATTTACTGGTGGCGCATGGTGCGAATTTCAACGTGAAGAAAAGTGCGGTCAGCGAACCACTCTGCATTACGCTGCTTCAGCGCGGCTATCGTTCGACACATGAAGATGTGCTGCTTCAGGTGATGAACTACCTGTACGAACACGGCATGGATTTGCAGGCGACCAATGCTTACCTGATCAACACGGCAGCCGCGGCGGGAATAGGCTTACGACCACAGGTCTTACAGTGGCTTATTGCGCGCGGTGTAGATATTCACACTCTAAGTGGGTTCGACAATTCTCCCGTTTTGCATAAAACCATCAGCCTGTATAGCGATGAAGCGCTCACGCCGGAGCGGCGTGCGGAAACCGTCGCGGTACTGTTGGATAACGGCGCGAATATTGATGAGTTCTCGATTGATGAGCAGTTCACGCCGCTGATGTGCGCGGCTTACTATGGTGAAGCGAAGTGTGCCGAGGTGTTGCTGGTGCGAGGAGCCAACCCACATGCCCGCAGTGCCAACGGGATGACGCCTCTGCGCTGTGCGCTACACCGCGCCGATGCGGGAGCAGCGCGTATTGTGACCTTGCTTCATCAATATGGCGTGACGATCGCACGGGTGGACGAAGAGGGGAACGATCTGCTGGTCGGCTGTATTCGCAATAAACATGAAGCGATGTTTAAAGCGCTACTGGAGATACTGTCCCCTACTCTGGATGAGACGCATCGGCTTCTGGATTGGCTGGCGCGAGGCAACCGCTACTGCTATTTCTCCGATCAGTTACGCCAACAGATTGCGCGACTAAGCGCAGGCGAGCCGTCTTCTTCTCATCATTCGTTACCGCTATAAGGACGTAGTGTATGTTTGGTTCAACTTCCAAAACGGATACGTTAGAGACGATTTGCTTCTCTGATGCCCCTACTAGCAAGAAACGTAAACTGATCGATCGCTATCTGGCGGCGAAAGGCGACATCAACGCACTGAGCGATGGGCAAACGGTTTTGCATCAATTGAGCCAGGATCGCGACACGGAGATCGATCTTGTCCGCTATTTGTTGGAAAAAGGGGCGAATATCGAAACACCTGAAGGTGAAAGTGCGCTCTTCGCGGCTATCACGTCCTACTCTCCTGAACTTGCTGCGCTGCTTTTACAGCACGGTGCTCGGCTGGATTTTCAGGATAATCAGGGACGCGGTTGGCTACACTGCTTTTTTGATCTGCCCGAAAGCCCGGTCTATACCCATGCTCAGCGCAGTACGATGCTGGGGGTATTACTGGCAAACGGGTTGGATATCAATCAGCCAATCCTGTTTCACCCCGAGGCAGAGAAATGCCACCCGGTCGATGTTCTGCTGGAAAAGCAGGATCGTTTCTTGTTAATGCGGCTGTTCCAGGTCGATAGCACGGTACGCCTGACGGGGACGTCGATACTGGAAGCGGTATTTCGGCACGCCGGATCGTGGATAACGCTGGAGGTCTTCCAGCCGATCGTTGCACAGGCCGAGCGGGAAGGGGGGCGGGAATCGGGTTTTACTCTGTTGTTTAATCAGGAACAGAAAACCCCGGTGACCTGGCTGGAAATGGCGCTGCATTGTGGCCTGTCTGCGCCGTGCTGTGCGTTCTTACTGGATACCTTTCCAGATATGCGCTGCGATGTGCCTTCGCACAGCGTCTTGTTGGACGCGCTGGAAAGGTCGTTTCCTCCTGCGCTGGTACGGCGTATTGCGGAACGGACCGCCGAGCTCGATCGCCGTTATCCGCTGCGTTTTGAACAACACGAATCTGACGATGATGACGCAGAGTATGAACGCGATACTGAGCGGGAAAATGATGTCAATCAGGGGACGGTGCTGGCGCAATATCTTGTGCTGCGAGCCAAAGCAGCGGTAACGGATAGCCGCGTCCATCGCGTGTTTTCTTCCTCTCTCGCACACCTACTGGAATCAGGCGCTTCTCCCAATATTGGCTATACGATGTGGGAGGACGACGACACGCCGACGACGTGGCCAGCGCTTTATGCGCTCTGTGAGGCGATGATTGCCACCGGACAATATCATGCTGACTTGCTCGATCTGCTGATAGCACACGGCGCTGATTTCAATCAACAGCAGGTACTGCAAGAAAGCGGTGCGCTTCCGCTGGGGATGGCGTTACTGCTGTATTTGCAGTCCGGCCCGCACGAAAGCGTACTGCTTGATATTTTCCGGCATCTGAATTCCTGTGGGATGAACCTGCATAGCACGGTACCCGACGGGATGAACATGGTTTATGCCGCTGCGGCAGGGTGTCGTCCGCTGGTGCTGAACTGGTTGATTCAACAAGGCGTTAGTCTGAATGTGGAAACGGCGAGTACCCTTGCACCGCCGCTGCATCGCGTGATTAATAATGTGAGTGTGACGCCCGAACGGCGTAAAGCAACGCTTGAGGTTCTGCTGCAACAGGGGATAGAGAAGGACGTCGCGTGGGGTGAGCCCGCGATGACGCCGCTAATGCTGGCAGCGAAACAGGGCGCACAGCATTGCCTTGAGGTGCTGCTGCACTATGGTGCCAATCCGAATGCACGTGCCACAGGCGGCATGACCCCCGCGCTGTGTGCGATAACAAGTCGCCGCTCTGTTGACTTCCCGCCTCGTCCTGAGTCGGTATCCGCCCGCATGCTGGCGATACTGCATGCCTATAATGCGGATCTCTGCCAAAGCAATGATGACTGCATAACGCCGCTGTTGCTCAGCGTGCAGGAAGAACGGAAAGAGGTCTTTGAAGCACTGCTCAGGCTGACGTCATTTACAGAAGAACAGCTGCGAAGCGTGCTGGACGGCAAACGCCCGATTCACGCTTATTTTGCTGAACGCCTGCAAGCGCTGCTGGCATTGCCTGCGCCACATACTGAAACAGGGCTTTCGCGCTTTGCCGTGCAGCGTCAACCCGCCGCATAGGAACACGTCGGTGTAAAGGCTGAAAAGCCGGGCGTCGGGCAGTAACCTGATGCCAGGTGGTTGATAAATTGCCATTCTCTGCTAAAAAGAAAGTTCAACCAGAGGAGATCGCAGATGATGTTACCGAGTGGACACTCCAAAAGCCGACTGATGAAAAATTTTGCGGCGTTGGGGCCTTATATACGTGAAGCGCAGTGCGAGAATACCGCGTTCTTCTTTGATTGCCTGGCGGTTTGCGTCAACATCAAGCCTGCGCCTGAAAATCGCGAGTTCTGGGGGTGGTGGCTGAATCTGGAAGATACTGGCCAGGCCTTTGCCTATGACTATCACTACGGATTGTTTGATAAACAGGGCAACTGGCGTGAGGAAAAAATCAAGGACAAAGCCGTGATGGAACAGGTGGAAAATGCCAAACAAGCTTTCCATGTCCGACTGGAGAAACTGCTGCACTCGCTCGAACCCGCTACGACCCTCGCTGCACGACCGTGATGCTTCCCTGACGATCCCCCGATTTATTCGCAGGTTTTCGCGTTATGCCTGTTGGCATAACGCGTCTGTCCTGCTACAACGTTTTCCTTATTCTTATTTTTTGACATCCAACGGCAGAGAAATTATGAGCGGCAGCCAGACTTTGGTTGTGAAACTGGGCACTAGCGTGCTAACCGGCGGTTCGCGCCGTCTTAACCGCGCCCACATTGTTGAACTGGTGCGCCAGTGCGCGCAGCAACATGCGGCAGGGCATCGGATTGTTATTGTCACCTCAGGGGCGATTGCTGCCGGGCGTGAACATTTGGGTTACCCCGAACTCCCCGCCACGATTGCGACCAAACAACTGCTGGCCGCCGTGGGTCAAAGCCGCCTGATTCAGCTGTGGGAACAGCTGTTTTCCATCTACGGTATCCACGTTGGGCAAATGCTGCTGACGCGTGCGGATATGGAAGATCGTGAGCGTTTCCTCAACGCGCGTGACACCATGCGGGCGCTGCTGGATAACAATATTGTTCCGGTCATTAATGAAAACGACGCCGTCGCGACCGCCGAAATCAAGGTGGGTGACAACGACAACCTGTCTGCGCTGGCGGCGATTCTGGCCGATGCGGATAAGCTGCTGCTGCTGACCGATCAGGCTGGTCTGTTTACCGCCGATCCGCGCAATAACCCTGATGCGGAGCTGATCCGTGAAGTGACCGGCATCAACGATGCGCTGCGCAGCATTGCGGGTGATAGCGTGTCAGGCCTCGGAACAGGCGGTATGTCGACCAAATTACAGGCTGCCGATGTGGCCTGCCGTGCCGGTATTGACGTGGTGATCGCCGCAGGCAGCAAGCCGGGGGTGATTGGTGATGTGATTGCAGATATCTCCGTCGGAACGCGTTTTCATGCACTGGATGTGCCGCTGGAAAGCCGTAAACACTGGATTTTCGGTGCACCGCCAGCGGGTGAAATCACCGTCGACGACGGCGCGCTTTCGGCGATCCTCGAACGCGGCAGCTCACTGCTGCCGAAGGGCATTCGCAGCGTGGAAGGGAATTTCTCTCGCGGTGAAGTGATCCGCGTGCGTAGTCTGGCAGGCCGCGATGTGGCGCATGCCGTGACGCGCTATAACAGCGATGCGCTGCGTATGATTGCCGGACACCACTCTCAACAAATTGCCGAGATTCTCGGCTACGAATATGGTCCGGTGGCTATCCATCGCGACGATATGATTATCAATTAAGGAGTTCGCGATGCTTGAACAAATGGGTAAAGCGGCAAAAGCGGCCTCTTATCAGTTGGCGGTCCTGAGCACGGCTCAGAAAGATCGCGCGTTGCTGACGATTGCGGATTTGCTGGAAGCTGAGAGCGCGACGATTCTGGCGGCTAACGCGCTGGATTTAGCCGATGCGCGCCAAAATGGCATGAGTGACGCATTGCAGGATCGTCTGCTGTTGACGCAGGAACGACTGAGCGCGATCGCCAGCGATGTGCGTCAGGTATGCCGCCTGACCGATCCTGTAGGGCAGGTGATTGACGGCAGTATGCTGGATAACGGCCTGAAGCTGGAACGTCGCCGCGTGCCGCTGGGCGTGGTCGGTGTGATTTATGAAGCGCGTCCGAACGTCACCATTGATGTGGCCTCCCTGTGCCTGAAAACCGGCAACGCGGTGATTTTGCGCGGTGGAAAAGAGACGTACCGCACCAATGCGGCGACGGTAAAAGTGATTCAGCAGGCATTATCGCAATGCGGTCTGCCAGCCGCTGCGGTGCAGGCGATTGAAAGCCCGGATCGTGAGCTGGTTAATCAACTGCTGAAGCTGGATCGCTACGTGGATATGCTGATTCCACGCGGTGGCGCTGGCCTGCACAAGCTGTGCCGTGAGCAATCGACGATCCCGGTCATTACCGGGGGTATCGGCGTTTGTCACATCTATGCTGACGACAGTATCGATTTCGACAAGGCGCTGACCGTCATTGAAAGCGCCAAGGTGCAACGCCCTAGCGCTTGCAACAGCCTGGAAACACTGCTGGTCAACCAACGTATTGCCGATCGCTTCCTGCCAGAGCTGAGCAAGAAAATGGCGGCGGCAGGCGTTACGCTCCATGCCAGTCCTTCCGCGATGCCTTATCTGACCGATGGCCCGGCAAGCGTCGTTGCCGTGGAAGAAGCCAACTACAACGATGAATGGCTTTCTAACGACCTGAACGTTACGCTGGTTGACTCTCTGGATGCGGCAGTTGCCCATATTCGCGAACATGGTACACAGCACTCTGATGCGATTCTGACGCGCTCGTTGACCAACGCGGAACGCTTCGTGCGTGAAGTGGATTCCTCTGCGGTATATGTCAATGCCAGTACGCGCTTCACCGACGGCGGCCAGTTTGGTCTGGGCGCGGAAGTGGCGGTCAGTACCCAGAAACTGCATGCGCGTGGCCCAATGGGGCTGGAAGCGCTGACCACTTATAAGTGGATCGGTTATGGCGACGATTTGATTCGCGCCTAATCAATGCATTGCTGCGTATATCGAGAGATATGCGCAGCAATATTTTTATTCCGTTTTTTACTTTTCTCTTTTTGTCTACATAAGACATCTCATTCCAACTGTAATTTTTTTCTATGTTGCATTTATTTAAATTAAAATTTAATACAGCAATAGAAACGCAATAAGGTAACCGCATCAGAGAAATATCCTCCAATAGTAACAGACTATGCTTTGTGCGACGTTTCACAAATACATAGCCTGTTTTGCTATCGGAGGATAAAGGGTAATAATTATTTATCCTCTATTACAATAATGCGTTATTTCATATTAACGCTGATGCTTCTCTGCGGCATTGTGGACTGACCGTGCGGTTTCACGAGCCTGTTTTTCCGCACGGCTGTTAAAATTATCCGCCTTGGCTTTGGCATCCGCCCAGCCTTTTTCGGCGTCTTTTCTGGCTTCGGATTCTCTGGCTTTCACATCCGCTTTGACTTTTGCTTCCCTGTTTTTGTTTTCTGATTCTCTTGCCTTTATATCGGCTTTGATGGCATCGGTTTTATCACGGAAATGAGATTCACTGTTGCTTGCCTTCTGCGGTTCACCCACAGTACCGGCATGAGCGCTAGCACCGACGTGGCTGGGCCCTTGACCAGATGATGATTCAGTTTTGGTTACGCGCTCAGTTTTGCCATCATGAGTCGACTGAGCACTGGCGGTTGCTGAGGCAAAGCTATCCGCTGCAGCCATGCCGATATAGCTCGTACCCAATAACAAGCCTAAAAATAGTGTTTTCATCTTCATTATTCACACCCTCTCACGGTACTTTCTGGTCATGCCGAAAATAATATTTTTGATGGTGAAGTATTATTTTGGCATCAACGTATAGACAGTATCCTTATTGCCTTGGCAGTAGTAGAGCAAAATAATAAATAAAAAGAATAGGGATTTCTCCTAAAACAAAATGACCGTTTGGTTGAGACCTATTTCATTTTTATCATAAAGGTAAAAAGTTATTTTTATTGTAACGTTCCTACTCTACGGCGAAATATATTGATTAAAAATGAGCGGTGTTTGTATCGTCAGATATTATCTGTCTGGAACCGACTCCCGAAGCAAGGTGATATAGAAGCCTGAGCCTGGCTTCTCCGTTAAGCCCAAAAGCTATAGCATGCGACATTATTAGTACGGAAAATTATCAGAACCGTATCATCTTCAACAGGATGATGATAAAACCAGCAGACGATCGTCAAACGCTTGACTTGACGTACCATTATCACTAATTTGTCACCCCGTAGTTCACGTCTGGCTCTCGCCACGACGATCCCAAAGCCGATATAGCTCAGTTGGTAGAGCAGCGCATTCGTAATGCGAAGGTCGTAGGTTCGACTCCTATTATCGGCACCATAAAATCAATAAGTTACAGAAACACTCCTCTCTAAAATCTTCATTTCTTGCTCTTGGGTACACTCCGGGGTACACAAGTTACAATGTATAGATCATCTCAGATGTGTTTTTACTAAATTTCCGCCATCTCACTTTGCGATGCTTGCTGGTTTTGTCGAGCAAATCGAACTTTCATCGGCTGATAGGATCAGATCACTCTCTTTCCTGATAGCGCATGGAGGACCGTGGTAAAGCAGAAGTTCAACATCACCCATTGGAAATGCTATAACGATGCGCTCCTACAACGGAGGAAGCTGATGTTTTGGATTAGCGCTGCCGCCTCCGCATGGCAGGATAAGGACGTTCAAGTTTGGCAAACGGATCGCGAGCGTCAACGTTAATATCAAGATGCCAATACGCGGTGAGTATGGCTTTATGCTGCTGTTCAGCAGATATTGTTATTTTATATATTAGTGTTCAAGGTACAGTCATGTGATGATTAAATTTTTTATATTTACAATGCTTTGTAATATCGATAAATTTAAATGATTGATAATCACGCATTGGGGATTTTAATGAAGAAATTTTGCGCTATATCAGAAATTATTAGTCAGTATGATATAGATATCGAATTTATTATTAGTGAATGGATGATGGAGAAATTTTGCATCTTTACTCGTTTTGATGGTGAGTTATGTACAATGAGACATGCTCTGGATTATGAGAGGGAAAATAAAAACTTTAAATCTTATTTGAACCATAAAACTGATCCTTTTCAAAGTAAAGAATACTCAATTCATGAATATCTTTTATTTTCCCCTGAACAACCATTAGATGATCATTTTAGGTCTGAGTATAAGGCGGATTGGTCCGGTCCTTTTTTTAAAGGATATGATGAGATCATGTATGATGGAAGGGCTTATGGATATTGGTATTTAAAACCAACCAAAACTACACATTTTGGTCGAGACTATTATATCTTATCAGATGAAAAAAACTATAATGATTTGAAAAATAAATCTGGAGCGATGTTTGTTTCTGCACTCAAAAAAAATCCATATAACTATTTGGTTTTTCATGATTCTATAAAAATTGATGCAAGTGATTTATTTGTTGAAAAGGAAATGGTTGGCTTTATTGTTGGGTTATATAAGTCATCAAATAATATTGAATGCATGGATAATGGCTTAAGAGATTCTTTAGTTGAAAAGGGAGTTTCCTCACCACCAACTAATAAAATTGCGATATATGTATTAGTGGCTGAAATTTTCTCTCGGAATGGAGGTATTATTCCTAATAAGATATCTGTTTTTTTTGATGATAGAGGGATTTCGATTAATCAAACTACCATAAAAGGGTGGTTAGATAATCGACCAGAGGAAAGAAGTAAACCTTTTAGGGACTCACCAAGGAATAATAAGATAATTAATCTATTGCTGAGGGAATATTTTGAAGGAAAAGACGGTATGAAAAATCATCAAGCAATCGCTGATAAGTTAACATCAATCGCCAACGCTCCCCCTTACAATTTCAACATAAAATTCACTTCGGAAGTTGTTTCTAAATGGTTGAAATTTAAAAAATAAAAGTATTTTTTTTCACCTCTTACTAAGAGCTTAATAAGCTCTTAGTAAGAGGTCGTCTTCTTTTTTTCCATCTTATCCTGGTTCATTCTTCTTCAACCGAAACGAAGGAGGCAAAATGAACACATTATTTACCCCACCGACCCCCATACAGCGATCAAAAATCTTGCAGGACTACGGCGAGCCTTGTGATCGATTGGTTCGTGAAAGAGAGCGTCAGCATATCACATCGGTATCTCGCTCCACGGCTTGGAAACTGGAGAGAGTTGGTCTTTTCCCACAACGAAAGTCAATAGGTTTGAAATCCTGCGCTTGGTTGTTAAGCGATCTTCTTTGTTGGATAAATGAACGTTAATAAATTTTATTACTGAGTGCTCATCTTGCTATTTCTGCTAAAAATAGCGGAATAGCCACTAAGGGCGGGCATTTTCAACGTTAAACTGATTATGAGGTGCTTTATGTTCGATGAACATCCTTTCCCTGTGCAGGTGTTTCCACCCGTCATTAGAAATGTAATTCATGAAGTTGGGCAACATACACAGGCACCGCTGTCTTTGATTGCTGCATCTGTTCTCGGAGCGATTTCTCTTGCTTGTCAGAACAGGATTGATGTGTGCAGACCTCGCGATTTACGTGGTCCGGCATCTCTTTTTCTACTGACGCTGGCAGAATCAGGGGAACGAAAAAGTACAGTGGATAAATTACTGATGAAGCCACTGTACCAATTGGAAGAGAAACTGTTTGTAAAATATACGCAGGAGTTTGAGACTTGGCGAAATGATGAAGTCGTTTTTAATGCGGAAAAAAAAGCTTTGATATCAAAACTGAAATCTGATGTTCGCCTTAATAAAGATTCTTCCGTAACGAATGAACGGTTAAAAGAGCTATTGGCGACTCATCCGACTGGGCCAACCAGGTATAAGCTAATGTTCAATGATGCCACTCCAGCGGCGCTTAAAGACTATCTCTGTGGAGACTGGCGAGCAGTTGGTATCATGTCTGATGAGGCTGGCACTATATTTAATGGCTACACGCTGAATGAATTGCCATTTATTAACAAAATGTGGGATGGCTCAACGTTCTCAGTGGAAAGAAAAAGCTCACCAGAGCGGTTGATTAAAGATGCCAGACTAACCTTGTCTTTGATGGTACAGCCAGATATTTTTAAGGGATATCTGGAGCGGAAAGGTGATACGGCAAAAGGCATCGGATTTTTCGCTCGTTGCCTAATTTGCCAGCCAGATTCAACACAGGGTTCCAGAAAAATTACTAGCCCTGTTAGCTCAAGTGAACATCTTCCGGTATTCCATCATCGATTACTGGAGATTGTTCACGATAGCATCGATAGACATGTGGAAAATGAAAGAATCTGCCTGCATTTTACTCCCGATGCAGAGCAACGATGGATTAAATTTTATAATGATGTTGAATCCGACATGGGGTGGTTCGGGAGCTTATCTGATTTTAAGGATTATGCCTCCAAAGTGGCAGAAAACACGGCGAGAATTGCTGCACTCATACACTATTTCAATGGTGATAAAGAGAATATTTCTCTTGCCGCAACAAACGCTGCTGTGAAGATAAATTTATGGTTCATAGATGAATATGTGAGATTGTTTTCTAAACCTCAGGAACTGACTCTACTGGGTTCAGATGCCGATGAACTTTACTGGTGGATAAAGGAATATTGTGTCAAATGTTTTGTTCCATACATAAGGAAAACAACTATTCTGCAATATGGTCCGAACCGGTTCAGGAATCGAAGTAAAGCGAATGAACTACTGAGTACGCTTTACTCACAAAAAAGAATAGACACAGAAAAAAGAGGGAAAACCCTTTTTATAAAGCCTATAGATAATCTTACGTTATAAACTTATCATGGCTAACTAAAGAATAATCGCTTTGTTAAGTCGTAATTATTTAAACTAATTATAGAGTTTATTTAAATCAGTCATCGCAGGATGGGGCTATTCTTTTCCCGAAATAGAATGTCGGATAGTTATTATATCTTTCCTCATTAAGAGGATATATGAATCTATCACACTAATAAACCATATCCAGTAATTTGGTGACTGCTATCCATTGAGGAGAAAATCATTATGAACATCTACCATAGCGAATATGGGAGCCATGTTAAATTATACAAAAATAAGATCATCGGTGTTATTAATAATGCCGTTAAAGAATACCCTAGAACACTGGTTTTACGGATGGATCTTCATGACCCTGTTATTCTGGACAATGGTGATAGCATTTCCTGTTTCGCTAATACTGATTCAGGTGCTATATCAAGATTTACTAACTCCCTAAAAGCCAAACTGGCAGCAGATGAACAGCGCAAACGCAAAGAGGGTAAACGGGTACATCCTAATACGCTTAGGTATGTATGGGTACGGGAATTTACCCAGAATGGTAAACGTCATTTTCATGTACTCCTGTTTCTGAACAAGGACGCTTATTTCCATCTGGGGGATTTTAATCTGGATGAAGATACACTCAGAACCATGATCACCTCGGCATGGTGTAGTGCATTAAACCTGACCCCCGAAGAGGGACAGCACTTGGTGCAATACCCTACTAATGGTAAATATATCCTGAATCGTGATGATATTCTTAACGACATTTATCCTGGCGATTTGCTGAATCGGATTGACTATCTCACCAAAGTGAAAAGTAAGATTTTTGGTGAGGGCGATCGTAATTTTGGTTGCAGTCTAAGCTAATTTATTTCTACAGCATTGGCCTTTCTTATACGAGAAAGGCCAAACTAAAGTGGATATCGATTTAGCCAACTAATTCATCTGTTGAGGTTTTCCTCTCAGAAGAAAAAATAGCATCCATAACTTCAGTAGAGTGCAATAATGTCTCAAGGGCTGCTCGAAGCGGAGAAAACACTTCATGTTCCACAGGAAATTCACCATAATCCTGCCAGCACTCAGTAAGTAAATGAGGTTCAATCGTGACAGGTAGGAAATAGTTACCTTTCCCCTGGTCCAAGAACCCTAAATAGCTTCGCATATTACCGTTCCACTTTAGCCAGACTGACCTGCTCCCCATTGATTAACACACGACGATGTTAGTAATGTCTTCATCAGCAACATGAGGACAACTCCATGAAGAAGCGTTTTTCCGACGAACAGATCATCAATATTCTTCGCGAAGCCGAGGCGGGTGTTTCCGCCCGCGAACTTTGCCGTAAGTACGCCATCTCCGACGCCACGTTTTATACGTGGCGTAAGAAGTTTGGTGGCATGGAAGTACCTGAAGTAAAAAGGCTTAAGTCACTTGAAGAAGAGAACGCCCGCCTCAAGAAGCTGCTCGCCGAAGCCATGCTGGATAAAGAGGCACTACAGGTGGCTCTGGGCCGAAAGTACTGACGACAGACCAGAAGCGGGAAGCCGTGACAGTGATGTGCAAAGCAATAGGTCTGTCGCAACGGCGTGCCTGCAGGCTGACAGGTTTGTCCCTGTCGACCTGCTGTTATGATGCGCACCGTCCGGCTACTGATGCGTATCTGTCTGCACGTATCACCGAACTGGCAATGGAACGCCGACGTTTCGGTTACCGGCGTATCTGGCAGCTTCTGCGTCGTGAAGGCCTTTGCGTTAACCACAAACGGGTCTACCGCATTTATCATCTCAATGGCCTGGGCGTAAAACGCAGACGGCGCCGTAAGGGGCTGGCAACTGAGCGGATTCCGCTGTTGCGTCCGGCAGGTCCCAACCTGACGTGGTCAATGGATTTTGTCATGGATGCGCTGGCCAGTGGTCGCCGGATTAAATGCCTGACCTGCGTTGATGATTTCACGAAGGAGTGTCTGACGATCAGCGTTGCTTTCGGGATTACAGGCGTTCAGGTATCACGCATTCTGGACAGCGTTGCGCTGTTTCGTGGCTATCCGGCGACGATAAGAACAGATCAGGGGCCTGAGTTTACCTGCCGTGCGCTGGATCAGTGGGCCTTTGAACATAATGTTGAGCTGCGGCTTATTCAGCCGGGCAAGCCGACACAGAATGGCTTTATCGAGAGTTTTAATGGTCGTTTTCGCGATGAATGCCTGAATGAGCACTGGTTCCACGATGTTGTTCATGCAAAAGAAATTATAAGCGCATGGCGGCAGGACTATAACGAATGTCGGCCTCATTCTTCGTTGAATTATCAGACCCCTTCAGAGTTTGCAGCGGGATGGCGAAACGGAGAATACGGGAGTAAATCAACCGACATTACTAACTGATTATTGTGTTTAATACTGGGGGCAGGTCAAGACCATGCTGATTACCAGGGAACGGCGAAGCGGCATTCATAAATAGCTTTACCCGTTCCAGTAACTGCTACATATACCGGCACTGATGGTTACGCGTTATGGTCTCGTGTAACGACAACCACAGCAACTCGATTGGATTCAGCCACGGCGAATACGTAGGCAGGAACAACAAACGGAACTTCGTATTTTTTTCCAGCCACTGTTCCACCTTGCGGCTTTTATGAATGATGTCGTTATCAACGACCAGCGTAATGGTTTTCGCTCGCCGATATGTCCTCCGTAATACCTCTAACAGATTGATAAATAAATCAGAACACTTTTTACTGCCGCCGACGTAATGGACTCGTCCCGTATCCGAATGCAGTGCCCCTGCCAGATAATACTTTTGGTTATGTCCCGGCGTAGTGATACGTTTCTGCTGCCCTTTGGGCATCCAGTCCGCGCCGATTTTCGGGTTCAGGTCGATATCCACTTCATCCTGATAAAATACCGGATGGGTCGGCTGCTTCCGGACGACCGCCTGCTCGTCTCAGGTAGCGGTGCAACGTGGCAGGATGAAGCGCTACGTTAAAAAGCCGATTAACGATAAGTGCCAACAACTCGGTGCTCCAGCGGGAGCGCAGCCAGCCAAAATCCTGAGGAGAACGCTGAACCAGAAGCGGTAGAGTATGCAGGATATCCTCGACCGGCCAGCGTGGTGTTCGTCCATACTTGAGGCTCTTTAGTCCTTCAATATCCTGTAAAGTAAACCAATTTATCCATCTTCCAACGGATGAGCGAGCCGCACAGAGCAGTCTGGCGACATCGGTGACGGTCATTCCCTTATGTAACATCAATATGGCGATGAGTCGTCTGGAATGGTTTTTATCGCGAGTCTGTTGGGCTTCCTTACGCATTAGTCGTCGTTCTTCATCAGGGATTGCTGCTAGGATCGGCATCACTCAGTCCGGTTAGTGATATTGGTTGGTTTGGCGATTGATCAGTTCGCACAATTCGGGCTGAGTTCCCTCAAAGTGATGTGATGGACGTCCCTCCTCAACATAATCCTGCCACACTTATGTTGAGCCGTCTCATTTATAGAGGAACAACATCATGAACACGATAAAAGTTGTCGGTATCGATCTGGCTAAATCCGTTTTTCAGCTTTGTGTCTGGATGAATGATGGGACCGTTGCCTGGAATCGAAAAATTTCTCGTAGCAAGCTATTAGATACTGTTCGTCAATTCCCGCCGGATACACTTATTGCAATGGAAGCTTGTGCAACCTCGCATTACTGGGGGAGGACTTTCCAATCCATGGGATACGCCATCCGGCTCATCCCAACCCAACATGTAAAGGCGTTAACTCGTCATCAGAAAAATGATGCCAATGATGCTCTGGCAATATGTGAGACGGCATTTCGTCCGGGGATTCACTTTGTTGCCATAAAGACGGTTGAGCAGCAGGATACCAAAGCGCTGCGTTGTGCCCGTCAGTTGATGGTCGAACAGCGCACCGCCGCTGCCAACCAAATTCGTGCTCTGGCCGCCGAGCAGGGCTTCGAGTTCCCGGTTGGGATACACACTTTGCAACAGCGATTACCCGATTTGATTGAAGATGCGGAAAAGCCAGTGTCTCCGGTATTACGCCATTTGCTTTCCACTTTATTGGAAAACATCCACACATTGAATGAATATATTCGTTCAACAGAATATGAAATCGCAGCATTGTGTCAACAGCAGCCCCGGTATCGAGCACTGATGACGATACCGGGTGTTGGCCCGCTCATCGCCGCCGCTTTTTTAAGTGAGGTTGATGCAGAACAATTTGCTAACGGAAGACAACTTTCCGCCTGGTGTGGTCTGGTTCCCCGGCAACACAGTTCCGGCGGGAAACACATCCTCACTTCGATGACTAAAAATGGTAACTGCGACCTTCGGACACTTATCATTCATGGCGCCAGAGCGATCATGCGCTGTGCCCAAAAACGGGATGATCGCCTCGGAAGATGGCTTAATCATGTCACTGAGCGCAGGGGAAAAATGAAAGCCACCGTGGCGCTGGCAAATAAGTTAACACGTATTGTCTGGCGGTTGCTGTCTGAACCGGTTGATTTCAATATGGACGAGGCATTTGCGATGAAGTAATGATTTAGTTCGGCACAAAGTAAAATTTTTCCTGAGTTTGCAGGCACTGATGAGAAAACGGTAAACCAACCCTGTAATAACCTGAAGTAGATCCAGGTAGAAAATACCGGCCAAGTGATAAGGAAACAGGGTGCGGATGACATCATGGCGCGGGCAAGTTTTTCCCCAAAAGACGCCGGATATATGACAGCAAACCGTATCACGTCAGTACTTGTACACCCCGGGACGTCCATATATGATCTACTATTTGGCGAAGCTATTTAGAGCGTGTCCCTTAACCTCTTTGCTCGCTAAAAAGCGCTGCAAGAATCATTTTACAAAAGGTAATTTCGGGTTAATAATTGAGTAGTTATGGCATTCGTTATCGCTTAAAAGAAATTTTTGCATAGCTATAACGATGCTGAACTGTACAAGAAATAGTTACGGACACACCCTAGTTGCTGATTTTTCAGTTCTTCCGTCATTTCGCCATGAGCGGCAAGAAAACGCGCACGCCAGTCAGTATCGGAAAGCTGATTTTTCGCTTCCGTATTGGCTTTCTGTTCTTTGGCACGCGCAATGGCGGTATCGATGTTATTCAGCCCACCCGCATTAACGGTGTGCGTTTCCCGCATTCTCAGGTAATAGTCAGTTGCCCTTTTCAGCGTATCCGGCAGGGGATTAACTGGTTTCGTTTCTGGTGGCTATTGTGCAATTCACCACACAACTCCCGTTATCTTAGCCTGTTGTGCCATTATATCACACAAAACAATCTCTGCCGCAGGTCGTTCGGGAGCGTCGATACCATCCGCATATCGCAGTAACGACTGCGTTTGCGTATGATCCTGTGATCCAGAAAGATAAAGCCGTCGCTTACATGGCTAAGATCAATATCGCCAGCCCACTTCTGATTCGAGCCTCCGGCACTAAAGTCCTGCTGTAACAGGTTTTCTGATACCGGAAGGTGATGTTCACGGTAACTCATTAGCCACTTGGGTTTTGCTATTCCTGGAAGCACCGGTGTGCGGAACCCCGCGAACAGATCCCTGTTTCATTCAGTGCGTTTCTAGCGGGTGGCTGGTTTTATGTTCAGGAATAAGCGGAGCGATTTTTTCCCAGAGTTCATCACTAATCCGCCACTTGCTGCCAGCCATACTACGTTCTCAAAAATTCTCAGTTACTTATATTCTAACAATCCCTATTGGGATGCAGGGCGGGATTCCACTTTGTTAAAAAAATATACAAAACAAAGGTTTTGATAATCACCGCATATTGATAACTCTTTATCAATCGATAATCACACCTATTGCGTGCATTTTTTGAACTTGAATTGTATTTATTTTGATCATTACAACCACATAAAGTGAGTTAAATTTCACCCTGATTGGGATAGCACTCTTAGTGTTTACATTAATTATCAAGATAATTATTTTTTTTAAATTAAAATAGTTCGCTATTTTAATTATTACTGATGGTTTTTTATTCTTCATTCAATTTTTCAATTGGATTATTATTTTATTGTGAATGTAATTTTTAAAAAAGTAGTTAAATTGTTGACTGGGAAGTTGTCATTTTGTAAAATTTCCACCATGGGATTGAATTTGTAGGGACAAATTCATGAAATATAAAGTCTGAACTAAAACTTTAGCTTCATCGATTCCCATCCTATGAGAATAATTAAAGCTTTTCTTTGAAAAGCCTCAGGATTATAAAATAACAAGGATGATGTGATTATGATGTCAAATACTCTCCTTTCATCCCCCCTTAGTTTGAAATGTTTTTGTAATAATGATTTTATTATAATTTTTCTGTTTAATGGTTCAGGGTTTTAAATTAAAGGTAAAATATGTAAATGGAGTGTCCAGACGGTCACTCTTCTCACCTGCGTGCAATCCTTGGGGATATTATGTCTGATAATGTGGAACTGATCGTAACAATCAAAAATATTCTGGCGAAAGAATTAAATATCGAGTCTCTCGACGAGTTAAATGAGTCAACATCATTACGTGATGATTTAGGTCTCGATTCAATGGCCACACTGACCTTTCTTATGTCTCTTGAAGATAATGTCGATAACTTCACTATTGATGCTAATACTCTTGAAGGGCATCACGTAGAAACAATTGGAGCCATCTGTAGCTATGTGAATGCGCGGCTAGAGGAAGCAGCATGATATGTTCTATATAAATCAGGTTTTTTGTAAGGTCATGGACAGGCGTGAATTAAGACGTATACCCAGAGACCGATTTACCATTTACCAGAAAGATTTACACCGAATAGCTCAGGATATCCTCACTGAATCAACGTTGCTTGAGGGTGACCAGTATTCCTATACGGAGCTGGGCGATGCGGTGTTGCAGGATGTGGAAAAGGAGGAAGCCCTTGATGGTGTTGACATGGCGATGTTCTGCTACTGGACGCCCGAGTTCGACCCTGACTATTCTGCCTTTGGTCCGTATTTTATGGATCGTTATAAAATAAAGGGGCATTCTTTTGATATCTGTGATAACGGCAGTCTTGCCTCAGCCACAGCATTAAACGTTGCTGGCAGTTATCTGAAAAATGGCAGTGTGCAGAAAATACTACTGCTGGGTATGGAGCAAAATACGATACCTCGAAATTTAGCGCAGGGCTTTTCCGTTCCATCAAGATCCTGTTCTGTTGCCGCATTATTAACGGCGGAGAAAAGACCTGAAAGTCAATGGAAGCTCATTAATTCTGGTCACATTACGGAATGGGATTCAGGGAAATTAGAAGACAGCTATGGTTTGCTTGTCGATATTCTTAATCAGTCAAATACCAATGCAGATGATGTCGTATTGTTAACACAGCGCAGTGGGTATTTCTATAAGAAACTCCGTTTTCATCTGGAGACCACCTCGCAGGAATTACCAATAGACTATGTATTTCTTCGCCCTGACGTCACAGGAATGAATACTTTACTGACACTCGCAGGTGAAACGCTTGCGCCACTCAACAAGCGAACCGTATTACTTATCGAGCATGATATGGAAAGTCTGAGGATGGCATGGTCTCTTTTACAGAAAGTTCAGGAGGTGGATCATGTTTGATATTAATTACCCCTTCGGGTCTAAGCATTATCAGCCGTTTTCCTGGGACGCTGAGGAAATATCCCTAAAAGCCTATTCAAACCGACAGAAAGTCGCTGCGCGCGGCGGATTTGCTGTGGTTTCAGAGCATCAATTAGCCCATCAACAGTTAAGTTTTATTACAGAAAGTGGTGCTGTCTGGCAGGACACTGCCGCGCTGAAAATTTACCCGAGCAGTGCTGTCATAACGCGCTATCACCTGGTGGTGTGCCAGCTTCCACAGCAGGCTACTGGGTCTGCCGCGTTTCACGAACGGACGCCCCTGTTTGCTTGGCAGCATGAAATCGTGCGCAGTCAGTTGGAGTGGATTGGGCGCTGGACACAAGTCCTGATGGAGCATGCTGCACAGCGCAAAGTAGGATCATCCACGCTGTTGTCTGTCCCCTCCATTCGCCTGCGTCTCGGGCAGATCATGCAACGCCACGACTTACTGGAGCAATGTCTGGTTCTGGACAACTGGTCGGCACAGCAGGCGCTGACTGATATCGAAGGCATGGTGGATGCCCTGATCAAGACTGCGGGCGGTCGGGCCATGCTGCAACACGGGCTGGTAGAAATGAATAGCTTATTCGCCGTGTTAAACCACATTTATCTCGGAACCTCCCATGATGAATTTTGACCGTTCAGTCGCCCTGACTCACTACGACGAAAAATGGCTGGATCTGGCGCAGCTGTTTCGTTCTCTCTCCCTAGAAGTACTCAGCGATCGTGATGTCGTGCTGGCACATCTGGACAGGCCGTATTTTGATGAAGTTTACGCTGACCGTACCAGCACCTGCTTCGAACGTGCCCGTATGTATGAAAGCCTCTCTTATGGCGATCCGAGCGTATTGCTCTCCTGTCCCGGACCTTCGCTTTCAGGAATCGTGTTGCGTGAGTTAGGTTCACCGGAACAACAGGACCAGTTCTTTGAACATGTCTCGCGCCAGCGTGCACGTACTTGCATGGCTGTAACGGAACCGGAAAAAGGGTCGGATGCTGGTAATCCGACTTCCAGCCTGAACGCTGACCATCTTCTTCTGGCGGAAAAATGGCTGGTGGGCAATGGCCGTGAGGCCACGATGGGCACCATCGTGGTGAGAACCGGTCCGGGCCCCTACAGCATCGTGGTGGTGATGCTTACCCCTGAAACTCTCTCTCATACAGGCACGTTCCGCCAGCTCTTGCCTCTGGCGGGCCTGCAGGGCGCCGGTTTGAGCCATCTGCATTTTGACAATGTGCCCGTCAAACCAGAGCAGGTGCTGGGAATGCACCGCCGCCCCCTGGAGCGCGGTATGCATGCCGTGATCAAAACCTTCTATCGTATGCGCCCCTGCGTTTGTGCAATGGCGCTGGGTAATGCACAGGCTCTGCTGGATCATGCGCTGCCGTATTTGCAAACGACATCGGCGCGGGAACTTCATCGCTCGCTGCAAAGCCAGGTAGACGGCGCGCGTGCATTGAACCTCCGTGCTGCACAACGTATTGACGACCAGATTTTTGATGGCGCCGCCGTGTCTCTGGCCAAAGCGTGCGCGACGGAACTGGCTGAGAAAGTGGCACGCAATATGCCGCTACTGACCGGAACCGCTCATTACCTGACGGATGCCTGGCTGCAGAAAGCCACGACGGATGTCCATGGTTATGAATGGATGGAAGGCAGCCTCGATATGCAGCGTCTGAATATCGTGGCGGGTTATCACTCCCCGGCGAAATAGCCCAACAAACGGATAAACGCGATGGCAATGCAACCTGTGCTCAACCAACCACCGGCTCGCCGTTATCAGGGGTTGAAGTTGTTGAACACGCTTTGGGACACCACCTTCACGCTCTGGGTCACGATGCTGGTATCGTCCATGGCGGTATTAATCAACATTGGCATCATCAGCCAGAATGCTCCTCAGACGCTGTACGCATTAGGGTTATTTCTGCCGCTGAACTACGTAATGATGGCCATCCACGAAGGGTTGCGAATTCCGGCACTGCGTTACAGCTCACAGCACCACAGCGAAGCACGTAAAGTGCTGGGAACGCGTCTGGTATTGCTGTTCAGCGCGATGGTTGTGTTGATGGCATTACTTGTTGGCTGTGTCTGGCTGTTCCAGTCAGGCATTGCCGGGCTGTTCCATATTGCAGCGGAACGTCAGAACGATGTCATGGCGTTTATTCTGCCGATGTTACTGGCAGGTATTCCGATTGGCTGTGCAACGCTGATTCTCTCCACCTTATTTGGCAGTGGACTCAATCGTTTTGCCAGCCTGCTGGGTATCAGCGGAACCGCGCTTAACCTGGTGGCGACATGGCTGGCCGCCACGCACTGGCATCAGGGGCTCCAGAGCCTTATCTGGGGGGCATTGATCGGCAGTAGCTACCTGACGCTCAGCGGTAGCACACTGCTGTATAGTCGCGGGATCCGGCTCTCACTCACTGGTGTCCGCCGTGAAGCCATGCAGGTATTGAATGATATTGCTTTTATTGGTACGCCGGTGGCAGGAAGTTTTCTGCTGTTGTTCGGCTTCCTTTTTTCTTTCAACTACCTAGTGTCGTTTTACGGTGCCAGTGAAATCGCCGGTTTTGGCATCGCATTCCGCATCCAGTCATTCGTCATCCTGCCCGCAATTGCCCTCGGAACGGCCATGGCGATACATGCTAATAACGCGATTGCGGATCAAAATTTTTCCCGTATTCGCCAGATCCTCTTTGCCGGGATAGGACTCTCCGCCGCACTTTATCTGGTCATCAGCGTGCTCGTGTTTCTGTTACAGGAACGCCTGGTGATGCTGTTCACCCGGGATGAAACCGTCATTGTTTCGGCGTTGCGCTACCTCAACTGTGTTGCGCCGTCCTATCTCAGTCTGGGTGTGGTTCTGGTACTGATGACTGCGCTGGAACAGACCGGGCAGGGACTGCGGATATTGCTGATCAATATCGTCTTTTACGCGCTGGAAATTGGCATTGCCGCCTTACTGGGGCTCAACCACGTCGATGCAACGCGGCTCTACCTCGTGATTGCGATTATGAACTGGTTATCCGCGCTTTACGTGGTTTACGAACTGAATAAACGCCTGGCTCCCCAGGTCAGGTTGCCCCCGCGGGAAATGCAATCTTAACCGTGATGGAACAGGTTCTTATCTTACCGAATGCTCAGGAGTTATGCATGAAGCACAGCTTGGCAGAATTGATTCGCGATGCAGATACAAATTACCCAGACAGAACCGCCATGATCTTCAAAGATCATCACTATAGTTACCATGATATCTGGATGCGGGTATGTGCTATCGCTGCCGGGATGCGCCAGCGCGGACTGCAGCCGGGTGAAAGGGTTGTGATTTGTCTGGGCAATCATCCGGACAGTCTTGCCGCATTCTGGGCTGCGCAGAAGCTCGGTGCCTGTCCTTCTCTGGTCGCTATCGATACGGCCGTGAATAAGCTGGCTTATATTCTTAATAACAGCGGAGCCAGACAGCTGTTAACCTCTCCGGCAATCTCCGGCGCGCTGATGGCGTTTGGCTTGCAGCAGATCCCGGAGCTCAGCACTGTTATTGTGGCGGGAGAACTGAGCAGGACGGAAAACGGTATATCGCTGGAAGATTTCATTGCCGATCCGCTAGCAGAAGCGCACATCCCGTTACAGGCCATCAGCGTTGATCTTGCATCGATCATTTACACCTCAGGTTCAACCGGCGAACCAAAAGGCGTGATGCTGAGTCATCAGAATATGCTGGCTGCCACGGACTCTTTAGCGACATACCTGGGCTATCGGCAGGACGATGTCATTATTGCGGTTCTCCCGGTCGCATTTGATTATGGTCTCTACCAACTTATCCTGAGTTGTTACATCGGCGCCACTGTGGTGCTGGAGCCCGATGGTGTTTTACCTACTCTGGTGTTGCGTCATATCCAGCAGTATGGCTGCACTGTGATGCCAGGTCTCTCTTCTCTCTACAGTTTGCTGGACACCTATGCCAGCAGAGGCAAGTTTGACCTGAGCCGCGTGCGTCTGGTTTCCAACACCGGTATGGCACTACGTAGGCAGCATATCGATATGATAAAGCGCCTGTTCCCGCAGGCGGACATTTTCTCAATGTATGGTCTGACGGAGTGCAAGCGCTGCACATGGCTCCCGCCAGCAGACCTGGAACGTAAACCTGACAGCGTTGGTATCGCGATCCCCAACACGCAAATTCTGGTGGTGAATGATCAGAACCAGCCTTGCATGCCAGGTGAAGTGGGGCAACTGGTCATACGCGGCGCTACCGTGATGCAAGGTTACTGGCGCAATTCTGAAGCGACAGCGAAAAAAATTGGCGTGCATCCGCTGTATGGTGACCGTTGCCTGTACTCGGGTGACTACGGCTGGCTGGATGATGAAGGCTATTTTTACTTTGCCGGACGCATGGATGAAGTTGCCAAAATCCGTGGCCGCAAGGTTATTTTCAGTGAGGTGGAGAAGGCTTTATTCCGTCATGAGGCGGTCATCGAAGCGGCGGTCATTGTTCACAATGATGAACAGGATCCAGAGGATCGTATCGTGGCTTTCGTCGCCACATCATCGCCTGCCGCACTGACTGAAGCCGAACTGCGTCAGTTCTGTCTGACGCAACTGGAGCAGTATCAGGTTCCTCACGTATTCGTTTTGCTGCCGCGATTGCCGAAAAATGCCAACGGAAAATTTGATAAGCATAAGTTGCGCTTAGACTTTAACGATTCCGCACGGAGGTTGCCGGCATGAGGAACAAGCAGGCACTGGTATTGTTGTGCGCGGTCCTTGCGGTGATTTTTGCAGGCGTGTCCGTCAGTATCACCACCGCACGCACGACGGCGCCGGCCGAAACGGGCAGCGGTGCGCCACCCGCAGCGTTACAGGGACCACCACCGGCACTGGTTGAAACTGCACAGGTGAAAACCATGTCCTGGCAGGATAAAAAGAACGTGGTGGGAACCGTTAAAGCTGTGCATTACCTCGATGTGCGCACAGAAGTGGCGGGAACTATTCTGCAGGTGGCGCCGGCAGGTGGCCAGGTAGTGGCAAATGGCATGCTGTTTCGCATTGATGACCGCGCTGAGCGTGCGCAACTGAAGCAAAAAGAGGCTAATCTGGCAATGGTGCGGCAAAACGCTCACCGTGCCGATCTGCTGGTCAACAAAGCCATTTCACAGGCAGATCAGCAGGCGGCTCATGTCAACCTCGCTCAGGCTGTCAGCGATCAGGAAGAGTTGCGCAGCATGTTGCGCAAAATGACGATCACCGCCCCCTTCTCCGGTGTGGTCAGTCTGCACGATTTGGCACCAGGCCAGTCCAGTCAGGCAGGACAGACGCTGTTTTCCTTTTATGATCCCGCAAAACTTTATGTCGAGTTCAGCGTGCCGGAAACGGATATCAGTGCGCTGCATCCCGGCGTGAAAATCACGGTTGATGATACGGTGTCCGGATATACCGGTAGCGCGACCATCACGCTGATCAATACTGAAGTCAATACGACCAACCGCACGCTGACATTACGCGCGGTGCTGGACAGCGGCAAGTTCCGCCATGGTTCCAGCGTCCGTGTGACTTATCCAACCATGACACCGCAGTCCAGCCTGGTGCTGCCGAACGTCGCCGTAAACTACTCTGCCTACGGACAATCCGTATTCGTGGTACAGGATCGCCGGGCGAAATTACGCTCCATTGTCACTGGTGATGAGCGTGACGGTTTGGTTCAGGTACTACAGGGTCTGGATGCGGATGAAACGGTGGTCACCGCCGGACAAATCCGTCTCTATCCTGATGCTCCGGTGCGTCTGGGGGATAAATCGTGAAGATCACCGAACTCTGTTTACGACGGCCGGTGATTGCCACGGCGCTGAGTGCCTTGCTGTTTATCAGCGGATTGTTTTCTCTTGGCCAGCTACCCGTCGGTCTTTATCCTACGGTTGATGCGGATGCTATCAGTGTCAGCGCCTGGTATCCCGGCGCATCCGCGGAGCTGATGGATGGACGAGTGACGTCAGAGGTGCTGTCCGCTGTATCCGGCGTGGAAGATGTCAGCTACGTCACCAGCAATTCCGAAACGGGTCACAGTGAAGTGGTGCTCAATTTGCGCCTCGGAAGCGACACGCAAAAAGCACTGACGAATATAATGGAACGAGTTAATGCCATTTCGCGCTTTCCTGCCGATATGGATCCGCCACAAATTCTGCGAAAAGAGCCGGATCGTGCGCCAGACTTTGCTTTAACATTCACCAGCGATGCGATGCAAAGCGCTCAGGTGTCCGACTACCTCACCCGGGTGGTGAAACCACGTCTGGAAGCCCTGAACGGGGTAGGCAGTGTGGAGATCCTTGGCAGTGAATATGCCATGCGTATCTGGCTGGACCCACAGCGGATGGAGCGCTACGGCGTAACCGCCGTGGACGTCAGCGCCAGCCTGAAGTCTGAAAATACGCAGCTCAATGCAGGTGTGTTGCGGGAAAGTAATCAACGATTTCAGTTGATGCCTCATACCGGCCTGTCGACGGTCAGCGACTTCAGCCGTCTGCCCATCGTGACCGCCGCGGGCACGCCACCCGTGCGACTGGGAGATGTGGCCAGAGTCGAGCTGGGAGGCTCCCAGCCCCAGGTCAAATCGGTCTTTAATGGCAAACCTGCGACAGTGGTGTTTATTCACTGGCAGCGCGGCAGTAATCCACTGCTGGTGGGTGAGGAGCTGCGTCGAACACTTGATGAATTAAAACCTAATTTTCCTTATGACTTAAAAGCCAATTTACTTATCGACAGCAGTGAATATATCAGTGGGGCAGTCCATGAAGTATTTCTGACCATTCTGCTGACCTGTGCAGCGGTGACACTGGCGATCTTCTTTGGCACGGGGACACTGCGCGCTGTCAGCATTCCGGTTGTGGCTATTCCGCTGTCACTGGTCAGTGTTTGCCTGTTGATCTGGCTTTGTGGTTTCTCCATTAACACGCTCACGCTGCTGGCGATGGTTCTGGCTACCGGGCTGGTAGTGGATGATGCCATCATCGTTTTGGATGTGGCGCTCCACCGGATGCGTGAGGGCGACTCTCCCTGGCAGGCCACGTTAAAAGGGGGACGTGAGATTGCCAGCTCACTGGTGACCATGACATTGACTCTGGCCATCGCCTATCTGCCGCTGGCGTTTATCGGCGGCATTGTGGGTAAGCTGTTTTCTGAGTTTGCCGTGACGCTTGCGGGGGCCGTCATCATCTCCGGTGTTCTGGCGCTGACGCTAACGCCGGTAATGTGCGCGCGGCTGCTGTCACAAAACCATCAGCAGTCCCGAATGGTGATACGGGTTGAAAATCTGTTCGTCGTACTGCGCCGCCGCTATGAGCGCTGTCTGGTAAAGGTATTACGAACCGGGAATATTCCTCTGTGGATCTGGGCTGCAACACTTGTTGGTGGCGTAACGCTGTTCTTGATGTTGCCGCATGAGCTGGCGCCGAAAGAAGATCAGGGCAGCCTGATGGTCATTGCGGAAGGTCCCAGCGCAATGGATAGCTCGTATCTGGAGCAGCAGGCGCCTGCGCTTGAAGCTATTTACCACTCGTTTGCCGAAATCAGCAACTTTAACTACGTGCTGGGTGTACCCAATGACAACCAACTTCTCTCCTTTGCCCGCCTGACAGACTGGTCACAGCGACAGAGATCTGCGATGGAGCTGCAACCAGAGTTACAGAGCAAGCTGGCGACGATCCCGGCGTTACAGTCCGTAGCGATCCTGCCGTCTTCACTGCCTGGCGTGGGAGGATTGCCTTTCCAGTTTGTTCTCAAACATGAGGATAAGGATTACACCAAACTGGACGCACTCAGTAACGCCATGCTGCGTCGCATGCGCACCAGTGGTCTGTTCCTGTTTGTGACCAAAGATCTCAAATATGACGCCCCGCAAATTGCTCTGCAGCTCGATCGTGAGCAGTTGGCACAGTCCGGTATTGCCTCCTCAGATGTCGGCTATACCCTCAATCTGGCGTATGCCAATACCAAACTGCAGCCCTTCACTTACGAAGGACGCACCTATGATGTCATCCTGGGTCTGGATAAATCTTCTCAGTCGGCAATGAAAACCTTGCTGGACCTGCAGGTCAGAAGTACCAACGGCAGCCTCAGTCGTCTGGGCAGTTTTATGACACCGCAAAATCAGGTTGTACCAGCCTCGCTGAAGACCTTCCAGAAACAGGCATCAGTCACCTTGCAGGGCGTTTTAATGCCAGGCGTTGGTCAGTCACAGGCGGCAGAGTTCAGTCGCCAGATACTGGCGGACTTCAAAGCGCGAGGTGTTTCCTACGACCTGGCCGGTGAAACCCGGCAAAGCGAGGAAGAGGGGCAGCGTCTGTTGATCACCTTTGCTATTGCACTGATTGGAATCTACTGCCTGCTGACGTTGCAGCTCACCAGCCACTGGGACCCACTCATTGTCCTGTTCGGCAGCATCCCATTCTCAGTCTTTGGCGCGTTGCTGGCACTGCTTTGGTTTGGCATGCCGCTGGATCTGTTTACGCAGGTCGGCATGCTGACGCTGGTCGGCCTGATCAGCAAGCAAGGCATTCTGATGGTGCATACCGCAAATACCTTGAGTGAACGTGGAGTGACAAATATCTGGTTCGCCATTACACGTGCGTCTGCTTCCCGTCTGCGAGCCATCATTCTGACCTCACTGACGATGGTGCTGGGCGCTCTGCCATTGCTGTTTGCTTCAGGCCCTGCGGCGGAGTCTCGCTTTGAGCTGGGATTGGTCATTGTCGCAGGGATGTTGCTGGGCTCGTTCCTGACCCTCTTCCTATTGCCATCACTGTATCTCTTCGTGCACAGAAATCGAATGGAGCCACGTCTGTGAACCTTACCATCAATGATATTGGTATTTATCTGCCGGAAACCACGCTTGAGCTGGATCAGATTCGCATGGAGCCGCGGTTATCAGACGCGGAGATCAAAGTTTATCAACGTTTCTATGGCCTTAAGCGGGTCGCGATCAGTGATATTTCACTGGAGGACATGATGTTCCGCGCTGCCCAAGATGCCCTGATACGCAGTGGCGTGGCAGCAGAAAGCATCAGGCTGCTGGCGCATGTCCACACCTCTCCAGAAACCTGCGCCTGGCCCAATGGTATGTTGACCCGGTTGTGTCGCCGCCTGGGCTTGCAGCACGCAGCATCTCTGGCGGTACATACCAACAACTGCGCGTCTACCCTGAGCGGATTGATGCTCAGTCAAAACTACCTAGCAGGGAGCGGTGAAGAGGGCTACGCACTATTATTGACCGCAGATCTGACGTTCAGCGGGATTTTGCAGCAAATACCCAATACTACCTTGTGCGGCGACGCGGCCACAGCCTGTGTTATCAGCCTGAACGGCAGCGGAGCAGTGATGAAATCCCTTGAACTGGACTATTTTGGTGAACATGCCAAAGGAGCCTGGCAGTCGGAGGAGGAACAGGCACGGTTTGAAAGCGACTACGTGCAACGTCTGGCAGAGGTGATACAGCGCAGCCGTCAGCAGGCCGGTCTGGAATGGGAGCAAATCCGCTGGATCTTTCCCCACAACGTTAATCTTATCTCTTGGCGCAATGCCGCCGCCAAACTGAATATCCCGTTAAGCAAAATCTATCTGGATAAGTTGCCTGAACTGGGGCACTGCTTTGGTGCGGATATCTTTATTAACTGGCGTTTTGCCAGTCAAACACTTCAGCCTGGGGATCACATCATGGTGGCAACAGTAGGATTGGGCGCCGTGTTTGGCGCGGCCGTCTTTCAGCTTGCGCAACAGGAGTTCGCATCATGACGACGAACCACCATTTGGGGCAGTTACTGCGGCTTACGGCCACGAAGTATGCGCACCTTGAGGCGCTGTCGATAAAAGATGACAGTTGGAGTTATCAGCAACTGCATGAGTTTGCTGCGCTGCTGGCTAGAGGGTTTGCTTTGTCGACGGGAAAATATTGCGCGTTACTCGGACCCCGCCACATCGGCACTCTGGCCGGTGTGATCGCCGCATTATGCTACGGCAAAACCTATCTGCCTCTTAATGAGGAGGAGCCTGCGGAGCGGCTTGGATTGCTGTTACGCAGCACGGGTTTCGATCTGCTGGTCACGCGTGAGCAGGAGCGAGCGCTGCTGCAAACCCTACTGACGCAGAGTGAATTTCCATTGCTTATTATTCTCACTGATTGCGAGCGCAGTCCGCACTGGTGTTGCGACTACCCGCAGCATCGCTTCCTAGGGATGGCCGATCTTGTCGCACTCCCAACTGTCGAGCCGCGCAGTGATAATCCCCATGCCTATCTGATGTTCACCTCGGGTAGTACCGGTACGCCCAAGGGCGTCGAGGTCTCACACGCAAATGTGGTTCGTTACGTTGAAAATACCGTCGCACTGTACCAGCCTAACCATAATGATCGTTTTTCCCAACTGGCGCCATTAAGTTTCGATTTTTCCGTACATGACCTGTTTGTCCCCTGGGGAGTGGGTGCATCAACTCATGTATTTGACAGCAGCCAGAGTATGGCGCTCGGGCGTTTAATCGATGAGAAACGGCTGACGTTCTGGGCTTCAGTACCCTCAACTGCTCTCTGGCTGAAGCGGTTGCGCCAACTGACGCCTGGGGCATTCCCGCATTTGCGGGAGTCGCTGTTCTGCGGTGAGCCCCTGCTGCATGGTGCCGCAGAGAGCTGGCAGGAGGCGGCACCACACTCGCGTATCGACAATATTTATGGTCCCACTGAAGCCACAGTCGCGGTATGCGGTTACCACTGGAAAAGTGATCCCTCTCAGGCTGCGGGCACAGTCGTGCCGATTGGCCGTCCCTATCCGGGAACCGTTCTGAAAATTGGCCGATCGCGTCAGGCTGGGCATGCCAGTAATGAAGGTGAACTGTGGATCGGCGGAGAACAGGTTGTGCAGGGCTACTGGTTCGGTTTGCCGGTGAAGGCAGACAACTTCGTGATCGAAAATGGTGAAGCCTGGTATCGCACAGGGGACTGGGTCACGCTGGATTCAGAGGGGTGTCTGCATTTTCTTGGCCGCTGTGACGATCAACTGAAAGTTCAGGGACAGCGCATCGAACGGCTGGAAATTGAATCCATGCTGCGACAGGTATCAGGCACCGAAGACGTTGCGGTGGTGGGCTGGCCGATCATTGAAGGCAACAGTGTTGAGGGGCTGGTGTTTTTTGTTAGCACACACCACAAAAGTAACCTGGAATTACGCAAATTATGTCAGGAGTCGATGCCACGCATTATGTGGCCAGGCAAGCTGGTACTGGGCGCGATACCGAAAAACCGCAATGGCAAAACTGACTATAAACAGCTGCGCGCTGAACTGGAGGCAGAAAGTCATGCCAGCAGTGGCACAGAACAACGTGTCACTGGACAGAGGTAAAAATGTTCATTCAACACGTTAGTGCACGGCTGCCGGGGATGTCAGTCAATCTGCTTGAACAGCCAGAGCGGTTTAACCTGACCTCATTCAAGGCGCTGATCTATAAAAAATTCATCGGTATCGAACATGTGCCGGTAGCCGTTCCCGGCGAAATGGAAACTCTGCTTGAACAGACCGTGTCCGCTGCTGTGCCGCTCGACAGCCGCGAGCGTATCAAGCTGGTAGTGCATGCCCATACCTGCCCGGTGGTCGGCAATTACGGCGCACTATCAATGCAGCGTGTCTTACGGCGGCAGCGATTACACAATGCACTGTTTGTCGGTATGTGCGCTAACCGTTGCGCATCAATTTTCGACGCGATGAGGCT
Organism: Pectobacterium sp. 1950-15; assembly: GCF_037136835.1. Taxonomy (NCBI): domain Bacteria; kingdom Pseudomonadati; phylum Pseudomonadota; class Gammaproteobacteria; order Enterobacterales; family Pectobacteriaceae; genus Pectobacterium; species Pectobacterium sp. 1950-15. Next base: position 84,829 of record NZ_JBBBQR010000017.1, read on the forward strand.
TATCCGGCAGCGTTTGCAGGAACAGCCCGATGCCCTGGCTCTGCTCGTCACGGGCGAGAGTGCTGTAACCCAGGAACTGAGGCTGGTGGAGAATACCGCAGTGATGGGCGATGCTGCAGGCGCGATGCTGTTTGGTACTCGTGGGCAAGGGAATGAGCTGCTGGCGTGTTGTTCACATACTTATGGTCAGTATGCGCGAGGTGTCTGGCTGGAAGGGGCACCACGCGCCAGTTACGAGACAAATTATCCCGCCATGATGCTGCAGATTATTCAGCAGACACTCGCAGAGGCGGGGATGACGCTGGATCAGGTGCGCTGGGTTATTCCCCATAACGTAAACCGTAAAAGCTGGATCGAACTGGCGCGGACTATCGATCTGCCACTTTCCCGTCTGATGCTGGCAAACATCCCGTTCACGGGGCACTGCTTTGGCAGCGATATGATGCTTAACCTGTCTCACCTGACATCCACGGGGGCGCTGGAGAAAGGCGACGCTTATCTGATGATAGCCGTAGGATTAGGAGGTTCATTTGGTGCAGCTCTCTTCCGTTACTGAAAATGATGCTCCTCTGTTTATCCGGCGGGTTGAGGAGATTGCCCGACATTATCCTGAGCATGTTGCTCTATGGGTGGCCGGAGAAACCTACAGTTATGAGCAACTGTGGCAGGCATCGACGCTGATAGCCGGGACACTAATGCATAAAGAGGGTGAGTTCTGTGCCCTGATCGCCAGTAAAAGCTTCGCCAGTTATGCCGCCATACTGGGTATCATGCGCGCCGGTAAAGGCTACCTGCCCGTGGCCTCGGACGATCCTGTCGAGCGTATCGTTGCCGCACTTGCGCAAATCCACTGTTCCAGCTTGCTCAGTGACAATGACGGTATGGCATTCGCTGGAGTGATTGCCAGCAGATGTCCGGATTTAAAGCCTGTGTCATTGCCGGAAATCATGACGTCTGCTGAAGCAGCCACCGGGCATAATCTGCCCAGCCTTCAGAAACATGGCCCGTGCAGCTTATTGTTCACATCAGGTTCTACTGGCGTGCCGAAAGGCGTTGTTACGAGCCATACGGCCTTTGCAGCGTATCTGGATTCTGCGCTGGCAATTTTGTGTCCGCGCCCTAATGACCGCATCTCACAGCTCACTCCGTTGACCTTTGATTTTTCACTCCACGATATCGGGCTGGCGTGGTGCAGCGGAGCGGCACTGTATGCGATTGACCGTAACGACAGCTACAGCCTGCCTGGGTTTGTCAGCAGACACCAACTGACATTCTGGTCATCGGTTCCTTCAGGCTGGCTGAGCATCGAACGGCTGGGCGCTTTACGGCCCGGTAGCCTTGCTTCTTTGCACACCGTCGTGCTGGGTGGTGAACCGGTACCGCTGGGCCTGATTGCACGTTGTCGTCAGGCTTCGCCTCAGGCTGAGTTTTTCAACATTTATGGGCCTACCGAATCGGCGGTGGCAGTCACCATCAGCCGCTGGAGCGATGACTACCAGGCGCTTGGCGAGTGGCCGCTTGGCATACCATTAATGGGAAACCGCCTGTTACTGATCGATGATAATCAGCAACCTGTAACTCCGGGAGAGCGAGGCCAAATCTGCATTAGTGGCGTTCAGGTCGCGCAGGGATATGTCGGCGTGCAACCTGCTGGGGCATCGAGATTTATCACGTTACCCGGGCAGCAGGGCATGTGGTATTTAACCGGCGATGATGGCATCCAGGATGCCCGGCATGGTCTGTTGTTCCGTGGCCGCCGCGATGCGCAGTGGCAGGTACGTGGTTGCCGAGTTGAACGGGGAGAAATTGAAGATCTGATGCGTAAAGTGGCGGAAACGCCGCACGTCGCGGTACTCCCCGTCACTGGAGAAAATGCCCTGGTCATCAGTATGGCCGCATTTGTCGAAGGTTCTCCCTTCTCAGTAAAAGAGATGCGTCAGCGCTGCCACCAATTTTTGCCTGATTACCTTTTCCCCGGACAGATCATCGAAATGTTGTTACCGCGCAACCGCAATATGAAAACGGACTATCTCGCGCTGCATCACCATCTGGCGCAGGTTTCCTGTGGCGTAAAAACACTGGAGGTACCTGATGCAACATGCTCTGACTGACACCTTTCCTGACAGGGGGGGCGGTGTGGCGCATTATACCTGGCATTCGGTTCTGGGTGACGTATCAGCCAGTCTGTGGTACCCGGCATTCACCGGAACCGGCAAAGCGGTACATTACCTGCGAGTCCTACAGGCTCAGGCTGAGGAGGGGGCGATCCCCTGCGGCGAGTGCTGGCCGCTGGTCATCATGTCACATGGCGCGGGTGGTTCGCGGTTTGATCAGTATTATCTCGCGGAGTGCCTGGCGGCACGGGGATTTGCCGTGTTGACTGTCGATCACCGCGATATTCAGGACGGGCAACAGCGCTGGCGCAATTTATTGACGCGTCCACTGCGTCTGGCTCTCGCTCAACAGGCACTGCAGCATGAAGCGCTGGCGGAAAATATCGACTTTTCACGACCTCTATTAATCGGACACTCAGCGGGCGCGTACGATGTGTTGGTGAAGTGTGGCTGTATACCACGTTTTGAACTGGAAGAAGAGTTCAGCACCGTGCTGACTGAACTGGGTGCTTTTGACGCCAGCGCATGCCGTCTGTCTTCGCCGCTTGGCGTCGTGTTAATGGCGCCTGCACTCTCGAACCTGTTTCCGGCAGAATCATTGTCTTCACTGGACATCCCTGCACTGATCCTTTCCGCAGACCAGGATTCCGTACGCATGCTGGGTACACCGGCGGATTATGCGGCGCGTCTGCCGGCTGTCATTCACCACACATTGTCCGGTGCCGGCCACTATGCGTTTGTTCATGAGAGTCCTCCGATACTCAGGGCGCTGAACCCCGTGGTGAGCGGTGGGGACGTGCGGCCACGCAAACAACTGCATGAAGAGATCATCAGCCATTTAACGGCTTTCTGCGATCGGTTATGCCATGGAGAGCCAACATTTACACAGGGAGCAACACACTATGTTTGACCCAGTCAGTCATTACAGACAGCACACTGCCGTGACCCAGCCGGGGCGTTTTATCGCTGCGCTGGATGCTTTACCTGACGATGTGGATGGATTGATTGGCGCGGTGCAGAATCTACTGGTTCATTACCAGACAGATAAAGCGAAACTCTCGCCAGAGATTATCGCTGCCCGCAGCGCAGAGGTGGATTTACGCTGGGCAGAAGCAATGTTTAGTCGGCTGATGCAATTACAGGATGGAAACCTGCTTTCACCTCGTGAACCCGCGAAACGCCTGCTGTGCACCTGCCGCGATTTTGCCGTGTTGTTGTGTACCTTTATGCGCCAAAAACAGATACCGGCCCGTGTTCGCTATGGCTTCGCGCACGATCAATACAAGCCTGAACGGCCAATGCATGACCATGTGCTGGTGGAATACTGGGATGGGCAGCACTGGCGCTATGCCGAAAGTCGTCTGAATGTGCTGCCGGAACCCTTACTGAATATTGAGCAGAAAAATTTTCCGCGCGATCTGTTCTTTAGCGGCGGAGAAATATGGCGAAAGATCCGGGCCGGCATCCTCAGTGAGCGTGCTTTTAGTGGTTACCACTTTAATGACGACTATGGACAGTGGACCGTACGTAACCTGTTTCTGCTCGATATGACTTCATTATGCGGCTACGAGCCCCTGATGTGGGATGGATGGGGCGTATTACTGGAAGAAAAGCCTGGTGCACGGGTTACACACGTTGATCAGTTGGAGCTGCTCGACAGTCTGGCTCAGCTTGATGTGTGTGATGCATCAGACTGTGCGTCACTACGTACCACTTTGTTGTCGTGCCCTGAACTCTGCTGTCAGCGTGACGTTCACAGTTTCAGCCCGGTGAAAGGGGCTTACCGCGTCAGTATCCATGAAATCAGGGAGGAGGCATGCGTCCGATGATAATGGAGGGACTGACCAGCTATCTGCCCGCCACGACGCTGGTGCTTGAGCGCGATTATGAGCGCCTCGGCATTTCGCAGAATCAGGCGCGGGTGTTCAGCCGTATGTATGAACTGCCCAACTGTCCGGTGGAAGAGGGGGATGAACTTAGCATGCTGGTGCAAACCTGCGAGAGTCTGCTGGCAGACGTCCCCCAGTTGCGTCAGCAAATCGACGTTGTGATATATGCTCATACCGGAGCCGTCAGCGGTGTATGGGGGCAGAGCATCGTGACGCAACTGGTGCGAACCTTGGGGCTGAAACATGCACAGCCGCTGGCGACCTGCAGTAATAACTGCGTGGCGATCTTTTCTGCTCTGGATTTGGCGAGACATCATCTGCAGAACGCAGGCTCTGACGCAAAAGCGCTGATTGTGGTGGGAGAAATTGCTGACAATGTTGAATTACGTGTTGTGGCAAACGTGGCGATTGTTGGCGATGGTGCCGGTGCCGGTATTTTCTCACTGTCAGGTTGTGGCCCGAAGATGCTGGCTCATGCCATTCACAGCTGGCCAGGCTATGCCCATGGTATCTGGCTGCCGACAAATTCTGATTGCTACAAAGATTTCGAGCTGCACTATCAGCCTCGTCTGAAAGCGGTAATCGACGATGTATTGCGGAAGGCGGACACGACACTGGACCAGATCAACTGGATTGTTCCCCACAACGTTAACATCTGGATGTGGCGCAAGGCGGCAGCATACCTTGATTTTCCGCTGGAAAAAATATTCCTGAGTAATATTCGCCGAACCGCTCACTGTTTAGGCGCAGACATGTTTATCAATTTTCACTCCCTGCAGGAGAGTGCTGAATTTTCTGTCGACGATAAAGTGCTGATGGTTTCAACAGGCGTTGGCGGAGTATTTGGCGCTGCACTTTTTCAGTATTAATTCACTATTAAATAAGGGCATAAAGATGACTGGTGAAATAAGCCAGGTGGCGACTTACGGGCTAACCCCACTGACGATTATAAAATTATTTACGCTTGCATGGTTATTTGGTGAAGTGCTTATTATCACTTTATTGTTTACCGTCAGATCGCGCAAAGTGATGCGTGTTTCGCTGCCCGGCGGTGTCAATGTTGATAATTCCAGCCGGAAAGGATCGTTAATCGTATTATCTCTCTTTTCACTGCTTGCATCTGCAGGACTGGCGCTGTGCCTGATCGTGGGGCAGTGGTTACTGACATTATTCACATCGATTGACGTCAGTTTCTATCTGTAATTGTTTTATTTTCAATCACATTACTGATATTCAAACTAATTTAAGGATAAATTATGACTCAGAACCATAGCGACACATCATCAAGTCTTTCCCGGCAAATGGCAGAAAAATTTACTATTAAGAATGACTGCCTGACCATTGGTGGCATCCCTCTTACCCGGCTGGCACAACAAATTGGGCAGACGCCTTTTTTTGCCTACTCTCGTGAGCTTATAGACCGTCAGGTACAGTTATTAAGAGCCCACATCCCGGAAAAGATTAGTATTCACTATGCTATTAAAGCTAACCCGTTTGTCCCTGTCATTCATCATTTGTCACGACTGGTTGAAGGGTTTGATGTTGCATCGGCGAATGAAATGTCACTGGCGCTGAACAGCGGTGTTTCGCCCGAAGACATCAGTTTTGCCGGTCCAGGGAAGACGGTAGAAGAGTTGCAACGTGCAGTGGCTGCCCAGGTATTGCTGAATGTTGAATCAATCACCGAGCTACAGAGAATTAAAGATATTGCAATGGAATACGCTATCGCCGCGCGCATCTCGCTCCGGATCAATCCTGATTACAATCTCAATTCATCTGGCATGAAAATGGGCGGTGGGCCGCGCCAGTTTGGTATGGATGTGTCCTGTGTGCAAGATGCCATGATGGTGATCCGTGACAACCCTGAACAACTGCATTTTGAAGGCTTTCAGATCTTCCCAGGCTCACAAAATCTGCGCGCTGATTTCCTGATTGAAGCACAGAACAAGGCACTGGATCTGGTGATTGAACTGGCGAAAATTGCGCCCGGCTCGGTACGCCGCTTTAATCTTGGTGGCGGGTTTGGTGTTCCTTACTTCCAGGGTGACAAAGAGCTGGATGTGGCATCCGTAGGGGAAGCCATGCATGCCCTGGTCGCCAAAGCAGAGCAGCACCTGCCTGAGGCCGAGATCATTCTGGAATTGGGCCGTTTTCTCGTTGCACCTGCGGGGATCTATATCGCAAAAATTATCGACCGCAAGGTGTCGCATGGCGTGACCTATCTGGTTGCTGATGGAGGGATGAACCATCACCTTGCAGCATCGGGCAATTTAGGACAGCTCATCCGTCGCAATTATCCGGCCGTCATCGGCAACAAAGTGCAGGGGAAGCAGCGCGAAGTGGCCAACGTGGTGGGGCCGCTGTGCACACCGCTGGATATTCTGCTGAACCAGGGTGATCTCGCTGTAGCAGATCCGGGGGACTATATAGCCATTTTCCAGTCCGGTGCCTACGGTTTGACCGCCAGCCCGAACGGTTTTCTTAGCCAGAAAAGCGCGGCAGAAGTATTAGTCTGAGTCAAGACACATGTAATTAAACAAAAGGCGACGATTTTAATGAGTAAATTACTCAGCGATACATTTAAGTTTATTCGCTACAGCGCATTAAGTATCCTCTTTTCGGGCTGTGTGTTCCAACCTGCTGACGAGGCGGGTTTCCGGCGGCTGACTGTCATTGACCCGGTTGCGAAGAAGCCAATGGAGGCTGTTTATTTTTATCCCAGTAATACGGTGGGCAACACTCTGAGTAGCTTCGGCCCCTATCACGTATCAGCACGAAATGCAGTGAAAATGGCTCTAGGAAAATTTCCTCTGATTGTGATTTCGCATGGCAACTCTGGTAGTTTATGGAGCCACCATAATCTGGCAACCGCACTTGCCCGACAGGGCAATATCGTGATCACCCTCAGTCATCCGGGTGATAATTATAAGGATCAGTCAGGTGCGGGTGCTACAAGCACTATATACGGTCGCCCCCTGCAAATCTCCGCTGCGATCACGGCTGTGCTGAATAACCCAGATATTAGCCAGCATATTGATGCTAACAAAATTGCTTTTATCGGCTTCTCGTCAGGGGGAGAAACGGGGCTACTACTGGCCGGTGGCAGGATTGATCCTTCTCGCTATGCCAGCTATTGCGAAAGTCATCAGGCAGAAGCCATGTGTCTGGCAAAGGGACATATCAAGAATGACATTCCTGCATTAATACCTGAATCTGACCCGCGAATTAAAGCCTGGGTGCTGATGGCGCCAGTGAGCGCACCGTTCTCCCTAGAGTCCCTTAAAACATTCAACAAACCGGTGTTAATTTTTACCGGCGATAAAGATGAAGAGCTGTCCTGGCATCAGAACGCCGGTGAGCTAGCGAAAACACTGCCCTCAAAACCGCAGTTGAAAGTTATCCCAGGCGCCGGACATTTTGTCTTCCTCTCCCCCTGCTCAGCGGAACTGCGGGCAGTAACTCCTGTATTATGTGAGGATTCTCTGGGAGTCGATCGAACGACTGTGCACAGCATGATAGGTGAGGATATATCCCGTTTTCTTAACGGGATCTGGCAGGAAAATGGGGCTTAATAAGGTATCGTTCTGGATAACGTACACCTTCGGGG
>NZ_JBBBQR010000018.1:0-87609 GCF_037136835.1 Pectobacterium sp. 1950-15
CGAGCAGATGCCACCGGCTGAATATGAAAACCTATATTATCAACGGCTCAGAAGTGTCTAGACTATCCGTGGCGATTCACTCGTCATCTGTTAACCAACTCACTATTTCTTAATTTATTGATTATTAGTAATAAATTTTTTAGGAAGGGCGGTTTTGTGCAAAACCTTTTTATTGGAGAGGTCAGAGAATACTTTTCTCAAAAATATCGGCTAATGGTCGAGTATTGCCGTGGTATCCGGCTACGTTAGCCACTAACCACTCCTGAACGCCGATATTTTCGAAAGAGACACCATAGCCACAATTGATAATCAAATGCTCGAACAGTAAACGCTGAGAACGTCCATTGCCTTCCCGAAACGGGTGAATCACATTCAAATCTGAATAGTATTCTGCTAGTTGATTTATTAGCGCTGTACGTTCAAGGCCTTGTAAAAAATCATCATTGGATAGCTGCATAAAAATTTTATTGGCTTCAATTTCAATACGGGATACGGTGCAAAAACGTGTTTGACCTTTAGAAATATCGATACGCCGTATTTCTCCTGCCCAATCGAATAAATCCCCGAATATTTTCCCGTGCAGCCCACACCAATAATGCAGATCGTAAGGCGGTTCTTCAAATTCAATATCGAGAACGGCCAGTTCGGATAACTGACGCTCCGCATCGTCGAATTGACTGTCATCGTTGATGCCGAGCTTATTTATCAGAACATCGCTATCAGAGTAGATATAAGGATCGTGCCCTGAGCCGTATTTATCAGACATAACCACTCGCCTTATACATGGCTATCAGATTTTTTCTCAGCGCTTCTCTTTCCTGCTTGTCGCTTGGAAGTGGCGTATCCTCAACGCTGAATCCTTCAAGACGCATACTGTCCCGATAGTTTTTGAGTTTCACCTGATTGTAGTAATCACGCTTTTCTTCCAGCGTCACCATACGTGGGGATCGCGTTTTGTCTGGTAACGCTTTTGTCGTGATTTTCCGGTGCTGTTTAAATATCGACAAATCGGTATTTTTCAGTTTCTCGATCAACCGTTCTCCGTCACCAAATACGCCCCATGACGAGATAGACAAGGCTTGCCGTTTGCCATTTTTTTCGCGTGCAATGTTGATATCCATCGTGGACTGGAGCGTGTTTAACACGTCCTGTACTTTTCTTTCCGAGATACCTGTAGCGGTTACGATAGATTGCGTATTAGGGGAATCCTCTTGTACCAGAGCCGCGAGTACCGCCATTTCATAGCGCATGTGCTTTCACCTTTAATCCGCATATATATGCGATAAAGAGTACCACAATTTCAGCCTGGCAGTATCTTATCTGCATTGGTGATGAGTAACTCGTCATCTGTTCACTCACTGTTAACCACTTAACTTGCTAAAAATAAAGATAAAAAATGAAAAGTGAAGAGAGTGAACAGTTTTGTGAAAAATCTTTTTATTGGGCGGTATTGTGTATATTACACAGCGAAGTTTTGCGTTTGCTTTTTGGGGCTCACGCGCCGATGTGTATAAATGAAATTTATACAACAGGAAATAATCAATAAAAACAATAATATGAATAGTTTAGTTAGACTCCTATTATCATCTGTTTCTATTAGTTCCTGTTATTGAGCAGGACATATTTGGGACACGAACGTCAAAAATGGCGCCAATTTGCCCGATATCACTTCTGTCGTGATGTGCTGATGATGTTGTTTACATATCGAGAGATCGGTGTTTTTCAATCAGTCTTTCTCCGTCTCCGAACTCGCCCCGTAAAGAAACATGGAATTAACTAGCACCGCCATATCGATGGGGGCAATTTCGCCGCGTAATGCAGAGTCAACAGCAGCATAAAGCATAAAATCGTAAGCTTTGGCGAGCCAGCGAGCTGGCATGTCAACGCGGAACGCTCCTCCTTTTTGACCCTGCCTGAAAAATTCTTCTAGTGCTTCACCATAAAAGGAAGGAATGGCTTCATCCACGGCATCTTTTCTGTCATCAACCATCTGCACCCACTGAGCCGCATTCCAAAACATGTAAAAATCACGTCCTGCAATGACGTTCTCTGTGAGCCGAATCAATGCATCAGGGTAAGGTGGTCTTGCGAGTTCTGCACTGAAAAGAGCCTGTTCAAGGTGACGGGTGGCGCGTTCAAGCAAGAGGACAATAATTTCCTCTCTGGTCGGTGCGATGCGGTACAAAGTGGCTTTGCTAATCCCCGCTTTCTTGGCTATTTGTTGCAGATTTGCTCTGGGATTGCGGGCGATTGCAAGAGCCAGAGCTCCAGCCAACTTGTCACTGATATTTTCAGACATCCTCTTTCCTTTTCTTGTTGTCAGCCCCGTCAGGGTGCCTGCATATCTTTCCATACCCGCAATGAAAAAAAAACACCTCATTAGAATTCATTTTGAGTCTTTTGAATCAATGTTGACTCATTTGGTTCTTGAAAGTATTATTCGCGTCGCAAATTTAAGCAAAAATTCCAGTGTGGCCCAGGGGGTTGTATGGCTAGGTTAAAAATAAGTGCGCTTGCCTTGAGTTTGTTATTGGCAGGCTGCGGTGATGAAACGACTGGGTCTGAACAGCCGTCATCGCAAGCGGTAGAGGTTGAAGCTCAGACCATCATTCCGCAGATGAAAACCATGACGGCAGACTTGCCAGGACGAATCGAACCTGTCCGTGTCGCACAGGTTAGGGCGCGCGTAGCAGGGATTGTTCAGAAAAGGCACTTCACTGAAGGAACCGTGGTGAAGGAAGGGGATCTGCTTTTCACCATTGCACAGGAGCCGTTTGAAGCAGCCCTTGCCCGTGCTAAGGCGGGTCTGGCGCGGTCAGAGTCACAGGTAAAACAGGCCGAATCCCTTGTTCGTCGCTATACCCCACTTGTGAAAATCGATGCTGTCAGCCGTCAAGAATACGATGATGCGGATACTGCCCTACAGACAGCGAAGGCTAATCGCTTGTCCGCTCGTGCGGACGTCAAAACTGCTGAACTTGATCTCAGCTATGCCACGGTTAGAGCACCGATCTCCGGCAGGATAGGTAAAAGTCTGGTGAGTGAAGGAAGTCTGGTGGGGCAGGGAGAAACCACGCCAATGGCTGTGATACAGCAAACCGATCCGGTTTACGCCGATTTCAATCAGCCTGCGAATACCGTCCTGCAATTGCGTGAGGCAATGGAAAAGGGGCAGCTTTCTACGAATAAGGATTCAGCGCCTAAGGTGAGTATTCATGTTGAAGGAACGGGTTATACCACAACGGGGAAATTGTTGTTCACCGATATTTCGGTCAACAGAAGCACTGGCGAAGTTATGCTGCGTGGAGAGTTTCCCAATCCGGATAATCGGCTCCTGCCTGGTATGTATGTGAGAGTGAGTACCGAACTGGGTGTGGATCAGAAGGCTATTTTCATTCCACAACGGGCAATAATCCGTGGAACGGATGGAACTGCAAAGGTTTTTGTCATCAATGCGGAAGGTCTGACTGTTGAGCAGAAAGTTACCACTGGTGTAATGCAAGGCAAGGATTGGCAGATAACGGAAGGGCTGAGCGCTGGGGATAAGGTCATTATCAGTGGCGTGGATAAAATTCAGCCGGGAATGTCTGTGAAAATCACTGATACAACTCAACAGGAAGTACAAACGCCAAAACAGCAGGGTGGCAATGTCTCTTCTTCGTACTGACGGGGACGTTATCTCGTTCGATTTGCACCATCAGTGTTTTTTTAATCCGCAAAAATCATACGTGCCGGAATAAATCATGCCTAATTTTTTTATTCACAGACCCAACTTTGCCTGGGTTGTGGCTATCTTTATCGCGATGGCGGGGCTGCTTGCCATTTCGTCGTTGCCTGTTTCTCAGTACCCCGCTGTTGCTCCGCCACAAATTGTGGTGACGGCAACTTATCCCGGTGCTTCCGCTGAAGTCATCAATAGCGGTGTTACAAGCCTGATAGAGGAAGAGCTTAATGGTGCAAAAGGGTTGCTCTATTATGAATCTCAGAGCAACAGTGCTGGCTTAGCAGAGATAACCATTACCTTTCAGCCGGGTACCAACCCCGATCTCGCTCAGGTTGACGTCCAGAACCGTATTAAAAAAGTTGAATCCCGTCTTCCTGCTTCGGTAACCCAGCAGGGATTACAGATCGAGCAGGCGAGTACCAACTTCCTGATGATCTTTGCTCTGACAGCCAAAGATAAGAATGCTGATGAGGTAAACCTCGCCGACTATGCCGCGCGAAACATTAACAACGAAATTCGCCGAGTTACAGGCGTAGGCCGTGTGCAAATGTTTTCCGCAGAGCGTGCTTTGCGTGTATGGATAGATCCGGCGAAGCTGATTAGCTATGGGTTATCCATTAATGATGTAGATAATGCCATCAAAGCGCAGAACGCGCAGGTATCCGGTGGAAGCCTGGGAGAGCAGCCCAGCCCGCCTGATCAAGAAATCTCTGCAAACATACTGGTTCAGGGGCAACTGTCCTCTATTGAGGCATTTTCTCGTATTGTGCTTAAGGCCGATGTAGACGGGTCGACTGTCCGTTTGAGTGATGTTGCTCGGGTAGAAATGGGGCGGCAGGATTACCGTTTATCATCACGGCTCAATGGTGAACCAGCGGTAGGGATTGGTGTGCAACTTTCCCCTGGTGCGAATGCACTTGAAACAGCAAAAGCTGTTAAATCTCGACTGGCTGAATTGTCGACGGACTTCCCAGAGAATATCAGTTATAGCGTTCCTCATGACACATCGAAATTTGTTGAAGTGGCCATTAAGAAAGTCCTGATGACGCTGCTTGAAGCCGTCGTGCTCGTCTTTCTCGTCATGTTGCTGTTTCTGCAAAATATTCGCTACACCCTTATCCCGACGATTGTTGTGCCTATCTGTTTGCTTGGCACACTGGCGGTGATGTTGCCGTTAGGGTTCTCCGTCAACATGATGACCATGTTTGGTATGGTTTTGGCCATCGGTATTCTGGTGGATGATGCCATTGTGGTCGTGGAAAATGTCGAACGCATCATGGCCGAAGAAGGTCTGCCGCCTAAAGAGGCGACGATCAAAGCGATGTCCCAAATCAGTGGGGCAATCGTGGGGATTACCCTCGTGCTCGCTGCGGTGTTCCTGCCACTTGCGTTCATGAGTGGTTCTGTTGGGGTGATATATCGTCAGTTCTCTGTTTCTCTGGCTATTTCGATTCTTTTCTCCGGCTTCCTTGCCCTTACGCTGACACCTGCGCTTTGCGCCACTTTGATTAAGCCTATCGCTAAAGGCCACCCTGCTGAGAAGAAAGGGGTATTCGGCTGGTTCAACCGTAAATTCAGCAGCCTGACGGAACGTTACTCTTCTACTACATCAACATTGCTGTCACGCACAGGTCGAGTGATGCTGGTGTATGTCGCCATTCTTGGTGTGCTTGCTGTGTCTTACACTCGGCTGCCATCGGCGTTTCTTCCGGCAGAAGATCAGGGCTATGTCATGACGGATATTCAGCTTCCTCCGGGGGCGACATATCAGCGTCTGATGGCATCAACCAAGGAAATGGAAAACTACTTTCTTGAACGTCCTGCTGTTGCCGATGTGCTGACACTCCAGGGATTCAGCTTTTCCGGCACGGGGCAGAATGCTGGCATGGGCTTTGTCATGCTCAAGGACTGGTCGGAACGCTCCAGTGAGGAATCTGTACAAAATGAAGCGGATCAATCCAGCGGTGTTTTCCAGAGCATAAAAGATGGAACGCTATTTTCTATCGTCCCGCCTTCTGTTGAAGGCATGGGGAACTCAAGTGGCTTTGCGCTACGCCTTCAGGATCGTGTTGGACTAGGGCGTGACGCGCTGCTTGCCGCAAGCCAACAGCTCATGGGTATGGTGTATGAATCCCCGACTTTTGCTTACATCATGGTGGAAGGATTAGCTGATGCACCACAGCTTGACCTTCGTATCGATCGTGAGAAAGCCGAAGCAATGGGGGTTCCTTTTGATGCCATTAATAATGCCATCTCGACCGCCTACGGTTCGGCGTTAGTCAATGAGTTCCCAAATCAGGGGCGTATGCAGCGCGTGATCGTTCAGGCCGCGCCTGAAAACCGCGCTACGCCGGAAACGCTGCGTAAACTGAACATTCTCAACCGCAATGGGGAGTTGGTTCCTCTGGAAGCATTTAGCGACATCGCATGGAAGCATGGTCCTGTGCAAGTTGTCCGCTACAACGGTTATCCGAGCCTCAAACTTTCCGGTGATGTGGTGCCTGGCATGAGCTCTGGTGAAGGGATGAAAGAGATTGAACGTTTGGTGGCGCAATTACCGCCGGGTATTGGGTATGAGTGGACCGGCTTGTCCTATCAGGAAAAAGCCGCCGGTTCTCAGGCTCCGATGCTATTAGCTCTGGCTCTCGTCGTGGTCTTTCTGGTTCTGGTTGCTTTGTACGAAAGCTGGAAGATCCCGTTCTCGGTACTGCTGATTGTTCCTGTCGGGGCGTTGGGGGCTGTTGCGGCCGTAATGGCTGCGGGTATGTCTAATGACGTGTATTTCAAAGTGGGTCTGATCACCATCATTGGGCTTGCGGCGAAAAACGCAATTCTCATCATCGAGTTTGCAAAGGATCTCCACGCAGAAGGAAAATCCTTCAGGCAGTCCGCTATTGAAGCCGCACGCTTACGTTTTCGTCCCATCGTGATGACCTCGCTGGCCTTCATTCTTGGCGTGGTGCCGCTTGCTATTGCAACTGGAGCTGGCGCACTCAGCCAGCGTGCTATCGGTACGGGGGTCATGGGAGGAATGTTGAGCGCGACCTTACTGGGTGTGCTGTTTGTGCCCGTCTTCTATGTTTGGGTCATGTCTTTGATGAACAAAAGCAAAGAAAAGACGCCGTCTGATAGCCAGACAGATGCTCAGGAGGTGGGGGAATGACAACGCTGCATAAACTCAGTCTGATTGCGGTTACGCTTCTGTTAGCGGGATGCTCCATTGCACCCAGTTATACCACGCCACCGTCACCGATAACGGAGCAATGGAAAAGTGATCGGGCCGCTCAGCACTCATCTGCCACAACCGACTGGAAAACATTCATTAAGGATGAACAGTTACGACATTTGGTCGAGATGGCGCTCGCCAATAACCGGGATTTAAGGCAAACCCTGTTAAATGTGGATGTTGCTCGGGCGCAATATCGCATCCAACGTGCCGATCGATTACCTGGTATTGAGGCTCAAGGGTCGGGTTCACGCCAGCGTGTTCCTGGTGATATATCCCCAACCGGCCAAGCGGCTATTCAGAGCGAGTGGCGTTCTGGGATCGGTCTCGCAGCTTTTGAACTCGATCTGTTCGGGCGAATTAAAAGCCTCACAGATGCTGCGATGGAAGAGTATCTGACAACAGAGAGCAATGCCCGTGGTGCGAGAATTACGCTGATAGCGGAGGTTGTGCAGGCTTATCTCACCCGTAATGGGGCGGTGCAGCGTTACGAACTGACAAACAGTACATTGCAGTCGCGGCAGGATTCCCTGAGGCTCATTTCAGAAAGACGCGCTGTAGGCGTAGTCTTTGCTCTTGATTATCAGGAAGCGCTGGGGCTTGTGGAGCAAGCGCGGGCGGAAAGGGAGCAGGTCATCCGTCAGTTAAGACAATCAGAGAACGCGCTGCGCTTGCTGGTTGGCACTAACGATATTGACCGTTATCTGCCTCAGAAGCCTGTTGCTGAAGAAGCAATTCTGCAAAATATTGCACCGGGTACACCATCTCAGTTGTTGGTGTATAGGCCTGATATTGAAGCAGCAGAACATCGGCTGAAATCAAGAAACGCCAGTATTGGTGCTGCGCGGGCTGCCTTTTTCCCCCGCATTTCTCTAACAGCCATGTACGGCAGCGCCAGTCCTGAGTTATCCGATCTTTTCAGTGGTGGACAACAGGCTTGGTCATTCTCCCCACAGATAACGCTGCCGTTATTTTCCGGCGGAAGCAATATGGCTAATCTGGATGTAGCAAATCTGCGAAAAGATATTGCTGTGGCAGATTATGAAAAAACCATTCAGACGGCATTTCGTGAAGTGTCTGACGCATTGGATGCAACGGATACCTTACGGCGGGAAGTGCTGGCACAGGAAAGCCTGACGAAAACCAATCTTGAGTCGTTGCGACTGGCTGAAGCGAGATATATCGGTGGGGTGGATGGGCACTTACGCTATCTTGATGCACAACGCAGGGCATTTAGCAGCCAGATACAACTTATCGATATCCGAACACAGCACCAAATGGCGTTATCTACACTCTACCGCGTGCTGGGCGGTGGCTGGAATGAGGAAAATCGGCAAGTGCATTAAGCATATTCGGTAACCTGCTAAATAGCTTGCTGCTGAATGATCCTACGTGTCGGACAGTTGAAAGCACTGATCTTGTTCTTCAACGATAATCTGAAGCCAGAGAGGCGTCCTGCCGGGGCGCCCCTCTTCCACGCGACTCACTTCACGAGGTGCTTTGATAGCTTCGTGCTTTCTTCCTCATTTTCCTCTTCATTGTGCTTTGGCTGCCCAGTATCGCCTGGAAGGTTCCTCTGCCGAATAACTGCCATTTTTTAACCTAAAAATGCCGTTTTAAAGATCATTTCACTGCCTGGTGCCGTAATTTTTGTTATGAAACTCTGCTTGTTTTTATGATTCAGAGTATGAATCTTGTGAAGTTGTTTTTTATAGTATAAAAAACTAATAATTTTCATTAAAAAATCAATGATTGCTAAACTATCTAATATTTATCTCTTAACAGGGAAATAGTTTATTAAGGTAATGGAGATATTTGTTCTGTCAAAAGTAAAAAATAGAGGGTAAATATTTTCACTAAATTAAAATTAATTAGCTTTTTGTTATTTGTGATTTTTATTAGCGTATTAAGTATTTCGTTTTTAACGAAATTAAAAGGCATAAAATATATCCCTTTTCCGTTAATTGAAAATCAGCGATATATTATTTTTTCTTCTGCCTGTTTTTACTTAAGTTTGTTTTAATTTATTGTTTTTAATGTGTTTTGTTTTTTAGTTGTTCCATTTAGTTGCTCGGCTATATAAGCGTTGACCGTGCATTTATGTTGTGTGTATGATCCAAACTCAAAATATAAATGTATTTAATTCCTTCTTGGTGTGACTCTTTCATACCGATATAAATCGTAATATTACGATTTTATTATGGTTTTTTAATTCGGTTTTAATTTATTTCATCTCGCTGGTCGAAAAACAAATACGCTATACCCTAAATAATTCGAGTTTCAGGCAGGCGGCAAGAGAAGGCATCCCGATGAGCTTACTGAGGTAAGTGATTCGGGTGACTGAACGCAGCCAACGTACATGCAACTTGAAGTATGACGGGGATATTTGTTTGCCGAATTACTGCCGTGCTCATGGACTACGGCGGGCTTTTGGTAGGAATCGACTTTACTTCTCCGGGCCCGAGAGCCCTTACGTTGGTATAGACACATGGCAAAAGGAACTGACGGTGCATCTGTCGCACCAAAGGAACGTATTAATATCAAATATGTTCCAGCCACTGGTGGTCAGCAGGCGGAAATAGAATTGCCGTTGACGCTGATGATCGTGGGAAATATGAAAGGGCGCACAGAGGAAACGCCGATCGAAGAACGTCAGACCGTCTCGATCGATAAGAACAATTTTACCTCGGTGATGAAAGAAGCAGAGCTGGAACTGAATTTCAGTGTGCCAAACCGCCTTGAAGAAGAAAGCCAGGATGACCTGCCAGTGAAATTGAACATTGGCGGTCTGAATGATTTCTCCCCTGACCGTATCGCCCAGCAGGTGCCTGAATTGCGTAAGTTGCTTGATTTACGTGAGGCACTGGTCGCGTTGAAAGGCCCTCTCGGCAATATTCCCTCATTCCGTAATCGTTTGCAGGATCTGTTGTCCAGCGAAGAAGCCAGAGAGCAGCTTTTGAAAGAGCTCGATCTGGTAAAACCCGCCGAATAATTGACGAAATAGGGAAACAATATGTCAATAATTGAAGAACAGGCCCAGGCAGGGGCCGCCAGCGCCTCTGGATCGCTGCTTGATGACATCATGGCTCAGGCGCGTATCACCCCGGTCGATGAAGGCTACAGCGTTGCTAAACAGGGTATTGCCGCACTGGTCGCGAATATTCTTGATAGCGGTAATGCAGCAGAGCCCGTGAATAAAGCGCTGGTCGATAGCATGATCGTCGAACTGGACAAAAAGCTCAGCAAGCAGATTGACGTGATTCTGCATGCTAAAGAACTTCAGGAACTGGAATCTTCCTGGCGTTCGCTGAAACTGCTTGTCGATCGCACTGATTTCCGCGAAAACATCAAGCTGTTGGTGTTACATGCGACGAAAGAAGAGCTGTTGGAAGATTTCGAGTTCGCGCCTGAAATCTCACAGTCTGGTTTCTATAAGCACGTGTATTCCAGCGGTTATGGCCAGTTCGGCGGCCAGCCTATCGGTGGTGTAATCGGTGACTATGCGATGACGCAAAGCTCACCGGATATCAAACTGATGCAGTACGTCAGCGCCGTTGGTGCGATGGCGCACGCGCCGTTCATCTCTTCCGTTGCGCCGACCTTCTTTGGCGTGGATAGCTTCACCGATTTACCGTCCATCAAAGATCTGAAATCCGTTTTCGAAGGCCCTGCCTACACGAAATGGCGTTCGCTGCGTGAATCTGAAGACGGTCGCTATCTGGGGCTGACGGCACCGCGTTTCCTGGCTCGTCTGCCTTATGACCCGGTAGAAAACCCGATTAAGGGCTTCAACTACAAGGAAGATATCAGCACCGATCACGAACACTATCTGTGGGGCAACACCGCCTACCTGATGGGTACAGCGCTGACGGACAGCTTCGCGAAATACCGCTGGTGTCCGAACATCATTGGCCCACAGAGCGGCGGCGCGATTACCGACCTGCCAGTGCATGTTTATGAAGCTATGGGCCAACTTCAGGCCAAGATTCCGACTGAAGTCCTGATCACCGATCGTCGCGAATATGAAATGGCCGAAGAGGGCTTTATCACGCTGACGATGCGTAAAGACAGCGACAACGCGGCGTTCTTCTCGGCTAACTCGGTGCAGAAGCCGAAGGTATTCCCGAACACCAAAGAAGGTAAAGAAGCGGAAACCAACTACAAGTTGGGTACGCAGCTGCCGTACATGTTCATCATCAACCGTCTGGCGCACTACATCAAAGTGCTACAGCGTGAACAGATTGGCTCATGGAAAGAGCGTCAGGATCTGGAACGTGAGTTGAATACCTGGATTAAACAGTACATCGCCGATCAGGAAAACCCGCCAGCAGATGTTCGTAGCCGTCGTCCTCTGCGTGCCGCACAAATCAAAGTGCTGGATGTGGAAGGAGAACCAGGTTGGTATCAGGTCACCATGTCTGTGCGCCCGCACTTCAAGTACATGGGGGCAAACTTTGAGCTGTCGCTGGTAGGGCGTTTGGATAAGGAATAAGACTTATGCCGTCTCTTTCTGCCTGGGAAAGGGGAAACGCGGCAAGTCTGTTTGATCGTATCCGTGGGGAGGAGCGCCGCTCCTCCCCAGAAACGGAAGTTGAAGCACTGATCGAGTCCGTTAAGCGTCAACTGGACAATGTGCTCAACACCCGGCCCGGAAATTGTCGCAGCGCACCTGAGCTTGGCGTGATTGATTTTAATGACGCGACGCAGGGTGGGGCGGACATTCGAGGGAAAATCCGGGAGGCGATCCGGCAGTGTATCTGTCGCTTTGAACCGCGAATTGTTCATGTGGATGTCGACGCATCGGACTATTTATCGAATCCGATGGAGATGTCGTTTCAGGTTACCGCGCATGTCAGATTGGAAGATCTGGAGCAGGTCACCTCTTTCAATATCCATATGGATAGCCACCGCCATTACAGAATGATCTGATTATGTCACTGGAACATTTTTTCAGGGATGAGCTGACCTACTTGCGCCTGCAAGGGCGTGAATTCGCCAAGGCGCACCCTGAGCTTACCCGATTTTTGTCAGAACAGACCACGGATCCAGACGTCGAGCGTCTGCTGGAAGGGTTCGCCTTTTTGACAGGGAGCCTGCGGGCGAAGATCGAGGATGAATTTCCGGAGCTGACACACGGTCTGCTGGGCATGCTGTGGCCTAATTACCTGCGCCCGGTACCGAGCATGACGATTATGCAGTTTTCGGTACTCCCCGGCGCAATTGCCCAACCGGCGTTTGTTGCGCGCGGCTGTGAGCTTGATAGCCTGCCGATTGATGATGTGGTCTGTCATTTTCAGACCTGTCACGATGCCTGGATTTATCCGGCGGATATCCGCGAGATCAAGGTACAGAGCGGCAACGATCTTTCCACCATCACGCTGGATATTGGGCTGCATGGCCCGCTCTCGCTCAGCGATTTGCAACTCGACAAGCTGCGCTTTTATCTGGGCGGTGATACCTATACGGCCTACGAACTCTATTTCTGGATTGCCAGTCAGCTGTCGCATATTGAGCTGGAAATTGATGGTCAACGCTTCCGTCAGGAAGCCAGCGTACTGAAGACGGTCGGCTTTGAACGCGAAGATGCGCTATTGCCGTACCCCGGCAACGTTTACTCGGGCTATCGCATTTTGCAGGAATACTTCTGTTTTCCTGAAAGCTTCCTCTTTTTCCAACTCGCGGGTGCGGTATGGCCGGATCTGCCGCTGACGGTAACGGAATTCCGTCTGCACTTTTGTTTCGATCGCCCGCTGCCAGCGGAACTGAAGATTCGTCCTGATTCGTTCATGCTCAACTGTGTACCGGCGATCAACCTCTTCCAGCATGATAGTGAGCCGATCAACCTCAGCGGTCGCCAGACGGATTACCCGCTGAAGGCCAGCTACCGCAACGCCGATAGCTTTGAAATCTTCTCTGTCGATAAGGTGGAAGGCTGGGTGGAAGGGAATTCCGGCCGTGCCCGTGGCATTCCACGAACCTATCAGCCTTTTGAGAGCTTTCAACACCAAATCGAGCGCGCCAAAGGACGGCTGGCGCTCTATTACCGCATTCGGGTAAGAGAAGCGGTGAACGGCAACGGCTTTGATCACATGCTTTCTTTTGTCCGTGGCGATGAGCAGGAAGTGATTGATTTAGACGAATCCATCTCGGTCACCCTGACCTGCACCAATCGCTCGCGTGCGGCACAGTTACCTGTCGGAGCGATCTGCGTGCCGACCGGGAACTCGCCGTCTTTCGCGACATTTCGCAATCTGGTGCGGCCGACGCGACCGCTGCGGCCTGCGATGGACGGTAGCCTGCACTGGACGCTGATCTCCAACCTGTCCCTGAACTATGTGTCGCTGCTGCGGCGCGATGCGTTGGTACAGATCCTGCGTACCTATGATTTCCCGGCGCTGCACGACAAGCAGGCCGAACAGGCCTCGCGTAAGCGTCTGGCGGGTATCGAATCTATCGAAACCACCCCGATCGATCGTCTGGTTCAGGGGATGCCGGTGCGCGGCTTGAAATCCATTCTGTCAGTACGGCAATCCGCGTTTTCCAGTGAAGGAGAACTCTATCTGTTCAGTACGGTGCTGGCGCACTTCTTCTCGCTATACGCCAGCGTCAACGCTTTCCACCTGTTGGAAGTGGTCAACATCGATAACAAGGAGCGCTACCGATGGCCGGTACAGATAGGTCAACACTCAATGATGTGACGTTCCGTCAGGATGTCTCACGCTTTAATTTTTTCCAACTGGTGGAATTGCTTAACCAACTGGAAGGCGTGGATTTGGAACAAGAGCTGGATTTCCGCCCGGAACAGGAACGCCTGCGCTTTCGTTCTACGGCCTCTATCGGTTTTCACCCCGGCGATATCTTGCAGGTGGAATGCGATGACGAGGGGCGTCAGGAACTGGAGGTCGCGTTTCTGGGGTTGCACGGCAGCCAGTCACCAATGCCCGGTTATTACCTTGAAGAGCTGGCCTGGGAATACGCGCAGGGCGAACAGAAGCTGGGCGTGTTTCTCGACTTCTTTCATCACCGCTTACTGACGCTGCTGCACCGCGCATGGCGCAAATACCGCTATCACGTGCGTTTTCAGAATGATGGGGAGGATGGATTCTCCCGCCTGATGTTTGCGCTCGTGGGGCTAGGGAATGACGCCGTACGCGACAGCCTGCCGGTTAACCGCGCCAAGATGCTGTCCTACGCCGGGGTGCTCGCCAGCCCCAGCCGTTCGCCGGAAGTGGTCGCGGGGTTGGTTATTCACTGTTTTGACCTAGATGACGTAGCCGTTATGGCCTGGCAGCATCGCCGCGTCCCCATTCATGAAGGCCAGCAGAACCGCTTGGGCAAAGCCAACATGATGTTGGGCGGTGATTTTGTTATCGGCGACAAAGTGAGTGACTGTGCCGGCAAGTTTTTACTCAAGGTCGGCAACCTCAGCTTTAGCCGCTTCCTCAGCTTTTTGCCCAATGGCGAGCATTTTCAGCCGCTGGTGCGTTTTGTCTCTTTCATTCTTCGCGATCAGTTGGCCTGGGATCTGCGTCTTGGCTTTGCGGAAGGCGAAGCCAAGGGCTTAAGTCTGGGCAGTGAGCAAAGCAGCCGGTTGGGATGGAGCAGCTTTCTCGGGCAGCCGCCCGCGGATCCCTATGTGACGATTTGTGTGCAGGAGTAAATGTGAACATAACCCATCCACTCACGTTGGTTGTGCTCAACAGTGAGCAGCTCGATATCAATTCTCAGGTACAGCACCAGTTCGATCACCGCGGTGGCACGCTGGGGGCATCGGAAAAAGATCAGTGGCAGTTGCGGGATCGGCTGGGCTCCGTGGTGCCGGAGCACGCACGTATCGACATGACCGATGGCTATTTCAGCCTGTGCGATCTGAGCGGTCAGTCTTTTATTAACGGATCGCTGTCGCCGATTGGGCGCGATCGCAAAGTTATTTTGTCGCACGGCGATGAACTGGTTATCGGCCCTTTCCGGCTGGGTGTTTACATCGGCGATCCCACCACGGAACAGGATATCGATCAGGTATTAGGGCAGCGCACGGACGATGTGCTGGGCGGCTGGCTGAGTGACGATAAAAAAAGGCGAACGACGGATCTGGCGGATCCCTCGGTCACGTTGAACGACCCGCTGTGGGCGTTACAGAAAGAACAGAGCCAGCCACTCTTGCCATCAGATAGTGAGACGGTCGGAGAATCGCTCACGACCTCTCTTTCTTCCTTTTCTTCTGCTGAGGACACCATGGATCAGAAATTTGTGGAATTACCGACCATCAACACACCGTACGCGGGAGAAGGGCTGGAGGGCTACAGCGATGGCACCTCGCTGGCACCGCTGATGCGCGGGCTGGGGATGTCGCTTCAGCCGGGCGATGATGCGCGACTGCGTGAAATGCTGGAAGAGATGGGGAAAAGCCTGCGCGCGATGGTGGAAGGTCTGCTGGCATTGCAGACGGAACAGGCGGCGATGGCGGACACGCATTTACGCCCGATTGAAGATAACCCGCTGCGTCTGGGGCTGGGCTATGCGGATACGCTGTCGGTGCTGTTTGCCGAAGGGAAAAGCCCGGTGCACCTGTCTGCGCCTGCTGCCGTGGAAGAAGTGCTGAACAATGTGCGGGTGCATCACATCGCGAATCAGCAAGCGATTGCCGTCGCGCTGGAAAATATTCTTCAGGCTTTCTCGCCTGCCGCGTTGCTCAACCGCTTTGAGCACTATCGTCGCAGTGGCGAACCACTGGCGGCGGATGACGGCTGGGCATGGCAGATGTATCAGCACTACTACCGTGAATTAACGTCCCCGCGCCAGCAGGGCTTCCAGAAACTGTTCCATCAGGTGTATGCGCAGGCGTATGACCGTGCCGTGCGTCAGCAGCAGGAGCAAAAATAATGCTGCGAGCACTGTGCTTATGTTCCCTGATGTTCCTGCTGTCAGGGTGTACCACGCTGGGCAAGATGGCGCAGGTGGCGGCGAATCCTGACATTCAGGTTGGCAGCAACAATCATCAGCCTTCTACCGTGGGTTTCAGCCTGTTGGCTGAGCCGGACGTTAACCCGAACGACAGCGGTGAAGCCGCGCCTATCGAATTCCAACTGGTTCTGCTGGCGGAAGATTCGCGTCTGCTGGCCACCGATTACGATCAGGTCACGACGGATATCGAAAAGGCGTTAGCCAAGAATTACATCAATCATCAGGACTACACGCTGCTGCCGGGACAGTTCAAATACCTGCCGCCTGAAGCGCTGGATGAAAAGGTGCATTACCTCGGTGTGATCGCGCGCTATGCGGATTCGGAAAGCTCGGAATGGCGCAAAGTCATCAAGCTAAAAAATACCGGGCAAACGTATCAGATCCTCGTGCACCTGCGCCGGGATGAAGTCGAAATCAAAAAAGACCAAGAAGAAGAATAACTATGTCGAGTCGCAATCGCATTATCTGGCGGGAAGGCCTGTTCATTAAACCGCAGCATTTTCAACAGCAGCAAAGACACACCGATTACGCACTGCATGCGCGTCTCAGCGCTCTCAGTGATTATTTCTATGGCTTACAGTCGCTGGCGATTAACGAGGAATACCTCAATTTTGGCCGTATCGCGCTGGTGAACGCCAGCGGGGTGATGCCGGACGGCACCGTGTTCAACATTCCGGGTGATGACGCTTTGCCATTGCCGCTGGAAATTACCGACGTCGCGCTGGCAAACCAGAAAGTGTATCTGGCGTTGCCGCTGGCGGTAAATGGCGTCAGTGAAGTCGGTCAGCCTGGGCAGGGGATCGCCAGCCGCTTGCAATCGCATCGACATGACGTGCGCGATCTGCACAGCGACGGCGGCGATATCGTTTCTCTGGAGGTCGGTAAGGTCAGCCTGCGCCTGATGCTCGATCGTGACGATCGCAGCGCTTATGCCTCGCTGGCGATTGCCAATATTCTGGATAAACGTCCTGACGGCGGCTTGATTTTGGATCCTAACTTCATGCCGTGCAGCATCAGCGTCACGGCAATCCCCACTTTAAAACGCTTTTTGGGGGAGTCCGCCGGTCTGGTGGCGGAGCGCGCGCGCAGTCTGGCGCAGCGTATTGCCGCACCGGGACAGCAGGGCGTCGCGGATGTCGCTGAATTTATGATGCTGCAATTGCTTAACCGCGCGCAGCCCAAACTGTCGCATCTGGCACGCCTGGGCACCTTGCACCCTGAACGCCTGCACGAAACGCTGGTTGAGCTGTGCGGCGAACTGATGACGTTCACCGATGAATCGCGCCTGCCGCCGGAATTCCCTGCCTATCGTCACGAGCACCAGCAGGCCAGCTTTGAGCCGCTGATGATGGCACTGCGTCAGGCGCTGAGCACTGTGTTGTCACCGCGTGCCGTTTCCATCCAACTGAAGAAACAGCCGTATGGCGTGATGGTAGCAATGGTCGGCGATGCGGAATTGATGACCAGCGCCGAGTTTGTGCTGGCGGTACGCGCACGCATGCCGCAGGAACACCTGCGTAAACAGCTGCTGCAACAAACGAAGATCGCTTCCAGCGAGAAGATCCGTGAACTGATCAGCCTGCAATTGCCGGGTATCCCGCTGCTGCCGTTGCCGGTGGCGCCGCGCCAGCTGCCTTATCACGCAGGTTACAGCTATTTCCAACTGGATAGACAAAGCCCCGCCTGGCAGATGCTGGTGTCCGGCAATACGTTGGCGTTCCACATTGCGGGCGAATTCCCGGAGCTGGATATGCAGCTTTGGGCGATCCGCGGCCAGTAGTCAGGAGAGGAAGAGATGAGCATCGAGGTTATTAAAAACGATCAACTGGGCGATCTGCTGTTTGATCACGCCCGACAGATGGATATGGACTCCGACTACTGGTTCCGCCTGCGCGGGCAAAGCATTAATCCGATGATTGATGCGGTCACGCCGCTATTGGGCATGGTGGAGCGAGTGCGCCAGCTCTCCGCCTACGAGGGCGTAGAAGATCTCTATCAGCGCGTGGTGTCTGAGATTCAGGCTATCGAGCAGGAATTACATTCTCATGGCTATGAAAACGGCGTGATTCTGTCATTCCGTTACATCCTGTGCACCTTCATTGATGAAGCCGTGATGGGACGGGAATGGGGCGGGCAGAGTATGTGGTCGGCCCATTCTCTGCTGACCCGTTTTCACAATGAAACCTGGGGCGGCGAAAAGGTGTTTGTCCTGCTGGAGAAGCTACTGGACGACCCCACCCGCTATCGCGACATTCTGGAATTTATCTACCTCTGCCTCTGTCTGGGTTTTGAAGGGCGCTATCGGGTGATGACCCAGGGGCGTGAGGAACTCAATCGCGTCGTGAACAAGCTGCACGACACCCTGCGTCCTGAGCCGGCGAACTCCCCGACCGTCTTCCACCTGAATCTGGGGCAACAGGCCTCGCGCTACCACCTGCGCAGACAGGTGTCATTGCGCACGCTGTTCATTGGCGTGTGTGTGGTCTTGGTGGCCGCCTTCGGCCTGTACCGTTACCAGCTAACTCTTCAAACCCAGGACGTACTGCGTCAGCTGGGAGAATTATTACAATAACAGGAGCTACACCGTGATTCGAATTGAACTGCCGACACTGGTTGAACGACTCAACCCCGTGTGCCGTCATATGCTGGAAGAAGCGGCGGCACTCTGTATTCAGCATCAGGGTGCGGAAATCCGTATTGAGCACCTGTTGATGAAAATGCTGGAAACGCCGCTGTGTGATGTACGCCAGATCCTTAAGCGTGCGGGCGTCGATGCGGATGAGCTGTCTTCACTGCTTCTACCTTCCTCCGTGGATAAAGAATTTGACGCGGGCTACCCTTCATTCTCTCCTCTGCTGGTGGAGTGGTTGCAGGATAGCTGGCTGCTGGCGTCGGCGGAATTTCAACACACGCGTTTGCGTAGCGGCATTCTGCTGCTGGTCTTGCTGCTGACGCCAAATCGCTATGTGGCTGGTGCGGTATCCCGCCCGCTGGCGCAGATTAACCGTGAACTTTTACGCCAGCAGTTTGATGAGTGGGTGAAAGATTCGGTTGAAACGGAAGTTGCGGTGCAGTCTGCCACGGCTGAACAGGCTGCGGCAGCGACCACACAGCTGTCCCGCTATACCCAGAACGTAACGGAATCTGCCCGACAGGGACAGTTGGATCCGGTGCTGTGCCGCGACCATGAAATCGATCTGATGATCGACATTCTCTCTCGCCGTCGTAAAAACAACCCGATTGTGGTCGGGGAAGCGGGCGTGGGTAAAAGTGCGCTGATCGAAGGGCTGGCGCTGCGCATCATTGCGGGCGCGGTGCCGGAAAGATTGCGGGATGTCGAACTGCTCACGCTCGATCTGGGAGCGATGCAGGCCGGTGCCTCGGTGAAAGGCGAATTTGAGAAACGCTTCAAAGGTGTGATGCAGGAAGTGAAGGACGCACCGCGCCCCATCATTCTGTTCATCGATGAAGCGCATACGCTCATCGGGGCCGGCAATCAGGCGGGCGGGCTGGATGTTTCCAACCTGCTCAAACCGGCGCTGGCGCGCGGTGAACTGCGCACGATCGCGGCCACGACCTGGAGCGAATACAAAAAATACGTTGAGAAAGACGCCGCGCTTTCCCGCCGTTTCCAGCTTGTCAAAGTGGGTGAGCCGAACGCGGAAGAAGCCACCGTTATTCTGCGCGGTCTGCGCGGCATCTATGAAAAGGCGCACGGTGTTTTGATTGATGAAGATGCGCTTCAGGCGGCGGCGCAGCTGTCGGCGCGTTATATCTCCGGCCGTCAACTGCCAGATAAGGCGATTGACGTGCTGGATACCGCCAGCGCGCGCGTCGCCATTAACCTGACGACGCCACCGCGTGCGGTCAGCCAGCTCCAGACTCGCCTGCGCCAGCAGGAGATGGAAATCACCCAGCTTGAGCGTCAGGCGCGTATCGGTCTGGGCAATACCGAAGAGCGCTTAGTTGAACTGCGTGACGCGCGCGAGGCCGGCGCGGCGCAGCTGGCACAGTTGGAAGCTGATTGGCAGCAGCAGAAAACACAGGTTCAGCGTGTGATTGAACTGCGTACCGCGCTGCTGGATGACGAGCAGGCTGTCGACTTTGATGCGGCATCGGCGGCGGCGGAGCTGGCGGCCTGTGAACAGGCGCTGGAAGCGCTACAACAGTCCTCCGTTCTGGTCTCCCCTCACGTTGATAAAACGCAGATTGCGGCGGTCATTGCCGAGTGGACGGGCGTGCCGCTGAACCGTATCTCACAGGGTGAAATGGATGTCGTCACGCGCCTGCCTGAATTCCTGGGCGAGTCGATTAAAGGGCAGCAGTTGGCGATTGCTCATCTGCATAAGCACCTGCTGACCGCGCGGGCGGATCTGCGTCGGCCGGGGCGTCCGCTGGGGGCTTTCCTGCTGGTGGGGCCGAGCGGCGTGGGTAAAACGGAAACCGTGGTGCAGATTGCCGACCTGATGTTTGGCGGACGCAACTATCTAACCACTATCAATATGTCCGAGTATCAGGAGAAACACACGGTTTCACGTCTGATCGGGTCACCGCCGGGCTATGTCGGGTTTGGTGAAGGGGGCGTCTTGACCGAAGCCATCCGCCAGAAACCGTATTCCGTGGTACTGCTGGATGAAGTGGAGAAGGCGCACCCCGATGTTCTGAACCTGTTCTATCAGGCGTTTGATAAAGGTGAACTCGCCGATGGCGAAGGTCGAGTGATCGACTGTCGCAATGTGGTGTTCTTCCTGACGTCCAACCTCGGGTTCCAGACCATCGTGAATTACGCCGAGCAGTCGGATGTGTTGCTGGATGCGCTCTATCCCGAACTGGCGGCCTTCTTTAAACCTGCGCTGTTAGCGCGTATGGAGGTCATTCCGTACCTGCCGCTGGCGCATGACACCATGGTTGAGATCGTGCAGGGCAAACTGTCGCGTCTGGTGTCTCTGCTGCAACAGCGCTTTGGTGCGGAAGTCATCATTGAAGACGAGGTGCCGGAAGAGATTCTGCGGTTGGCGAACCGCAGCGAAAATGGGGCGCGTATGCTCGAATCGGTGATTGATGGCGCCTTGCTGCCGCCGGTCTCGCTACAGCTGCTGCAACGCCTGTCTGCGGGCGAACCCGTCAGCCGTATTCATTTCCGCGTCGACGCCGGTCAGTTCCAGACTGAGGTGGAGGGCTGAGTATGCAACATGCCCTCGAACTGGCGCTTGCACTCACCCGGCAGCATGACGAGGCCGGTCTGTGCGACTGGCTGCTGGAGACGATGCAGGCCGCCTGGCAGCCTCAAGGGATGCTACTGGGTATGGTGGATGTCAGCGGCAGGCAACTGACCTGTCAGGGGCGGGTACATGACGCGCCAGTGGCACTGAGCCTGGGGGTGGATGACTTTAGCCACCCGTTGGCTTATGCGCTGCATAAGAATCAGGCGCGCACCTGGGATTCCCTCTATGGCGGCGCACGCATTGAACACCGTGAGTTTCAGCAGATGCTGATCTCTGTCGGGACGACGTGCGGGCTGCACGCGCTACCGCTGCTGTCGGACAGCGGTAAGCCGTTGGCAGTGCTGGCGCTGCTGGATACGCCGACGCGCCTGCAAACGCTGAATCAGCAGGGCGCGTGCGAACGGCTGGCACAGGTGTTTTGCCGCCAGCTTATCCTGCTGCGTGAACTGGCACATACCCGTCGGGAGCAGGTCGCGCTGAGAGATTCGTTGCGCCAGATTAAGGATGAAGGGCAGAGCCGTCGCGAGCAGGAAAAGCGGGTGGAAACGACGCTGGTGGGGCAGTCCACCGTGATTAAAGCGCTGCACCAACAGATTTATCAGGCAGCAAAACACCGTCTTGCGGTGCTGATTCAGGGTGAAACCGGGTCAGGAAAAGATGTGGTGGCGCGTCTGCTGCATCAATGTTCCGAGCGTGCCGACAAACCTTTTATTGCCATCAACTGCGCTGCAATCCCGGAAAACCTGATTGAAAGCGAGCTATTTGGCTATCAGAAAGGCGCGTTCTCCGGCGCACAAAGCAACAAGATTGGTCTGGTCGAGCAGGCTAACGGCGGAACCCTGTTTCTGGATGAAGTCGGCGATATGCCACAGTCCATGCAGGCCAAGCTGTTAAGGGTGTTGGAGACGCACAGCTTCCGTCCTTTGGGCGCGGAGAAAGAAGTGCATTCCGATTTCCGCCTGATTGCCGCGACGCATCAGCCGCTGGAACAGCAGGTGTCTGACGGCGTGTTTCGGCAGGATCTCTACCACCGCCTTTGCCAGTGCCTGTTGCAGGTCGCCCCGCTGCGCGAGCGGCCGGACGATATTCGCCTGCTGTGCGAACACTTCATCGGTCAATTTTCCAATAAACAGCAAAAGCATGTTGGACCATTGAACCGGGCTTTCCTGCGTCAATTGGTGGGGTATGACTTTCCCGGTAACGTGCGGGAACTGCGTAACCTGCTGGAAGTCGCCTGTGCACATACGCCGGACGGAGAGGTTTTGTCTCTGGCGTCGCTGCCGCCGGAGCTGCGCGAGCGGCTGACGAGCAGCACGGCTGAGGAACAGGATCGCTATCAGCACATCCACGATTTGCGTATTGCCACACAGCGCTATGAAGCGGCTGTGATTGAGGCACGCTTGCGCCAGTTTCAGGGCAACCGCCTGCTGGTGGCCGATAGCCTCAATATTCCTAAACGCACCCTCGACCACAAATGCCAGAAGCTGGAGGTAAATTGATGTTTCTGACGATGGCTCCCTTACTGTTGGCAACCGCTGCGACGCCCGATCCCGCCTGGCAGTCGTTATGGGAGCAGTGCCGCAATGAGACGGCAGCAGAGCTCCGGCTGGCCTGCTATGACGCGCTGGGGCGTGAAGCGGAACGCAGCGGTACGCTCTCCCCGCAGGGGGATAAAAGAATAGCTGGCAATACCTTTCAACTGGGACGTGAAGCCGACAGCGGCGATATGACGCTCACCCGCGTACTGGCTGATGGCAACACGCTGGTGATTAGCTGCGCCAGCAACATTACGCACTTGCGCTTAACGCTCAGTGAACCCTGGGCAGGAGAGTCCGTCACGTCGCAGCTTGATGGCGTAACGGTGTCAGACAGCTGGTTTATTCGTAACCGCGGGTTGCTGCTGGAGTCGGGGCGCGGCCTGCCCGCGATTGATGCGTTAAAGCGCTGGATTGGGCATCGCGAACTGGTGCTGAACGGGGCAGACGGTCACTCGCTGCGTATCGAACTCGCTGGGTTGGGCGAAGCACTCGCGCCGCTGCGTCAGCAGTGTCACTGGTAAAGGAGGCGTTCATGCATGCACATCCCTGGTGTAAACGCCTGCAAACCTCGTTACCGGATGAGAGGTTGAGCGCGGCGGTATTGCCTGACGATCCGCTCTGGGAAAAGGTCGAGACGGAACTGGTCAAGCTGGGATCGCTGGCGCACAACCAGGTCGACCTTAACGTAGTCGCGGGTTATTGCCTGACCTTGCTGGAAAGCAAAACCAAAGACATGCGGGTACTGGTGCAGCTACTGCGTTGCTTACAGCACCCGGCCAAAGCAACCCCATTTTCTACTGCGCTGATGCTGCTGGACAGCTGGCTGGAGAGTTATTGGGCGATCGCCTGGCCTGCCAGTCCGGTTCAGAAGCAGAAGCTGATGATCCAGATTATTCGGCGTTTTGAGAGCGTGCTTCCGCGTATTGCAGAAAGCGGATCCAGCGCAGAGCTGGAGCAATTGCAGCAGTTAACGGAGCAGGTGGCTACCCGCTGGCGCGAGCTGGTCAGCGACAAAGCCGCGCTGATGGATGAACTGGTGCAGGGCATTAAGCGTGCCAGACAGCGGCAGCAGGCGCAGGAACAGGCGAATCAGACGGCGAAAGCGACGCCGACTGCCAGCGGCGCTGGAGCAACTGGCGGCAGTGAAACCAGCGCTAGCGTGGCCTCGACGCCAGTCAGTTCGGTAGAAATTAATTCATCCGACGAGCGTGGCTGGCGGCAAACCCAGTTGAACGTCGCCGCGCTGCTGGTTGAGCGTCATCCCGATTCACCGATTGGCTATCGTCTGCGCCGCCACGCTATTTGGTCTGGTATTGCCACACCGCCGATGTCATCCAAGGGGAATAAAACCCAACTGGCGCCCGTCTCGGCGGATCGCGTGGATGAATACCAAAGTGCGCTGGCACAGGCTGATTTGGCGCTGTGGGAACGGATAGAACAAAGCCTGGTGCTAGCCCCTTACTGGTTTGATGGCCATATGTTGTCCGCTTCAGTGGCCTCGCGATTGGGACATACCTCTGTCGCGACGGCGATTGCCGAAGAGCTTTCGGCGTTTATTCAGCGTTTGCCTGAGCTACGTGAACTGGCGTTCAGCGATGGCGCGCCCTTTTTGACCGGAAAGTGTAGCCAGTGGTTGCAGTCCAGCCAGCCTGTTCGCGGCGCAGGCGGCGCGCGGCAGGACGATCTGGCGACGGAGGCGGCGGCCTGTCGGGATGAGAAAGGGATTGGGGCGGCGATGCAGTTATTAGATGAACGCATGCGCCGCCTGAAAGAACCGCGTGACCGCTTTTATGCCGAGTTGGTACTGGCGGATTTACTCGCCGAAGAAGGGATGAAGTCACTGGCAGCACAGCACTATCAGCACATGTGGCAGGAAAGCCAACAATTGGGCCTGATGCAATGGGAACCGGGAATGGTCAGTCGCGTAGAGCGGTTGGCGGCATCCCGCAAAAAATAAGACATTCGGAGTGAATGGTCACTTATGTTTAAAACAATCATAACCTTTCTACGCAAGCAGTTGCCTAAACTGAAACCCTCCTGGCTGCTGTTGGGCGTGCTACTGTGGATCGTCGTGCTGGTTCTGGCCTGGTGGCTGGGGCCGCGTTTGGTGGTGGGCGAATCACGTCCATTACAGGGAATCTGGGGCCGCGTGGTGTTTACGCTGGTCTGGCTGTGGCTGGCGTTCTCCTATAGTGCCTGGATGGTCTGGCGTCGCGTGCAGCAGATGCGTGCAGAGCGTCATGAACAGCAGGTGATTGAGCAGGATCCCTTGCAGGTGTATGTCGACAGCCAGCAAACGTTTCTCGATCGCTGGCTGGAAGCCTTTCAGACCCAACTGGGGAAAAGAGCGCTGTATGCGATGCCCTGGTATCTGACGATTGGCTTGGCGGGGAGCGGGAAAAGTAGCCTGATCCATCGTGCCAATCCGGCAAACAAAATGAACCCGAAACTGGATGCGGAGCTGCGAGACGTAGCGGCAGGCCAGCAGGTAAGCAGTTGGGTTGGCGAATCCGCGGTGATTTGGGACCCCAGCGGACAGCTACTCGCACAGCCAGAGCTGGAGGGCGATTCGCTCGGACAGCGCCATGCCCGACTGTGGCAGCACCTGCTACAGTGGCTTAGCGAAAACCGCCGCCGTCAGCCGCTCAACGGTCTGGTGCTCACGCTGGATATTTCCTGGCTGGCACAGGCTGGCGTCGCGGATCGCAAAGCCTACGCGCAGGTCATGCGCGCCCGTTTGCAGGAAATTTCCGTCAACATTAACACGCGTTTACCGGTGTATATCGCGCTGACCCGGCTGGATATGTTGAGCGGGTTCGATAAGGTCTATCGCCAGTTGAACCGCGAGGCGCGGCAGGCGGTATTAGGGGTGACCTTTACCCCGCAGGCGAGCAACAGCAAAGACTGGTTAGAAGAGCTGGAACGTTTCTGGGATGAGTGGGTCACACACCTGAATGATAACCTGCCAGACATGTTGCTGACGCAGTCCGACAGAAGCGTGCGCAACTCGCTGTTCTCGTTTGTTCGCCAACTGGCTGGCGTGAAAGACTACGTGGTGGAAGTGCTGACGGAAACGTTAGCGACGGGCGAGGATCGCGCGTTCCTGATCCGCGGCGTTTACGTCAGTTCTGTCTATCAGCAAGGCGTGCCGTTCGATGCCTTTGCGCAGTCGGCTTCCCGACGCTATCAACTGCCTGAGCCGATT
This sequence comes from Pectobacterium sp. 1950-15, assembly GCF_037136835.1. Lineage (NCBI taxonomy): Bacteria > Pseudomonadati > Pseudomonadota > Gammaproteobacteria > Enterobacterales > Pectobacteriaceae > Pectobacterium > Pectobacterium sp. 1950-15. The sequence goes on from NZ_JBBBQR010000018.1 coordinate 25,883, forward strand.
AATCCTGCGCTGCGCGGTGAATCCAATACGTTCTTTGTGCAGCGTCTTTTCCCTGATGTCATTTTTCCTGAGGCCAGTCTGGCGGGGGAAAACCGGCTGCATAGCCTCTATCGCCGACGTCGACTGAGTATCGGCGTGGGCTGCATGCTGCTCGCCAGTCTGGCGCTGATTGGTGGCTGGCACCATTTCTATCGGATCAATGAAGAGGCTGGGCGTAACGTATTGACGAAAGCGCAGGCGTTTATCGGTACCAATGAACTGGAAGGGCAGCCGGGCTACGGCTATCAGCAACTGCCGCGTCTGAATTTGATTCGCGATGCGACCTTATCCTTTGGTAATTACCACGAACGTACGCCGCTATTGGCCGACCTTGGCCTGTATCAGGGCGGCAAGATTGGGCCTTATGTTGAAGGCACCTATCTGCAAATGCTGAACCAGCGCTTTTTACCGGCGGTGATGCAAGGGCTGCTGGAAGATTTGAATCAGGCACCTGCCAATAGCGAACAAAAGCTGACGATTCTGCGCGTGATGCGGATGCTGGATGATGCGTCAGGACGCAATAAAACGCTGGTCGAACAGTTTATGGCGCAGCGTTGGCAGAAGGCATTTCCCGGTCAGGGCAATGTGCAGGAACAGCTGATGCAGCATCTGGATTATGCCCTTGAGCACACGGATTGGCACAAGGCGCGTGAGCAGAAAGATGCGGTAGCGATCAGCACCTTTGCACCCTTTAATCAGCCGATCACGCTGGCTCAGCAGGAACTGAGCAAGCTGCCAATGTATCAGCGCGTTTATCAGAGTCTGGTCATGAAGGCGACCCAGGTGCTACCACCGGATTTAGCCATCCGTGATGAAGTCGGGCCGACCTTTGATCCAGTGTTTTCCCTGCGTAATGACAAAGCGGGAAGCGTGCCGCGGCTGCTGACGTACCCCGGCTTTAGTGATTATTACCTCAAGCAGGACAAAGCGCTGTTAGAACTGACGGCGCTGGATGCCTGGGTGCTGGGGCAGCGTGAGCGTGCGCAGTTCAGCGAGGCCGACAGGCGGGAAATTCTGCGTCAGGTGAACGATCGCTACATTACGGATTACATCAACCAATGGCAGAAAGTGCTGGCGAACATTGATGTGCAGACGCTTGATACGCCTGAGCAGGCACTCGACATTCTCACGGATATTACCGGCAACGATCAGCCTTTCCAGCGCGTGCTGACGACGGTCAGTGATAACACCCGCATTCGTAAGCTGTCCGATGACGATAACGACACCGCGCAAAACATCAACACGCGTACCGGTCGTCCATTTATGACCATCAATGCAGCGCTGAGCGGACGCGGCGAGCAGGGGCCGCTGGTGCAAGAGGTCAATCAGAAGCTGACCGATCTCTATCACTATCTCGATCAGATCGTTAACGCGACCGATCCGGGGCAGGCGGCGTTGAAAGCGGTGCAGGCGCGGCAGGGAAATAAATTTGCCGATCCGGTATTCGCCTTGCAGCAATACGCCCGCAGTCTTCCCGCACCGCTGGATCGCTGGGTCGGACAATTAGCCGGAGAGAGCGCGAGTTTGGTGACCGGGCTGGCGATGTCGTCACTGAATCAGGAATGGCTGGATAAAGTCGTGAAGCCATTCAATGAGAAGCTGGCGGATCGTTACCCCTTCGACCCGTCATCGAACAAGGATGTGCCGCTGTCGGAAATGGAAATGTTCTTCATGGCTGGCGGGACGCTGGACAGCTTCTACCAAACCAACCTCAAGGCGATGATGGAAAGCGGCATGCTGGAAGAAGGCATGGCGTCGCCGTTGCAGGCTGAACTGGTGAAACAGCTTGAACGCGCCACTCGCATCCGCCAGACCCTGTTTAATGCGCAGGGCAGTCTGGAAGTGCATTTCGTGTTGGAACCGCTGGAACTGACAGCGAACAAGCGCCGTAGCGTGCTCAATCTGGATGGACAACTGCTGGAATACAGCCACGGTCGTCGCCAGAAAACGCCGCTGGTGTGGCCAAACAGTATGCGCGACGGGGCCGAAAGTAAGCTGACGCTGGTGCCGGACGATCGTGAGCGTTCACCGCGCAGCCTGAGCTTTAACGGGCCGTGGGCGATGTTCCGGTTAATCAATAGCGATCAGCTGACTCAGGTGAATGAGAACACCTTTGATGTGCGTTTCTCGCTGGAGAACGGTGCGATGACGTATCGCGTGTATACCGATGCCAGCCACAATCCGTTTGCCGGTGGTTTGTTCAGCCAGTTCACACTGCCTGACTCGCTTTATTAATTAACTCTCGGGAGCCCGTTCAGGCTCCCTATTGCTGGATGATGTGATATGCAAGATGCACAACAGGCCCTGAAAGTCGGCCGCGATCCACGGATGCTGCCGGAGTTTGACGCACTTCGGGCGGAAATTAACAAGTTGAGTCACGCGTCTCGCCCTGATGTGGACTGGATGCTGGTACACGATATGGCCACCACCATCTTTGAAAAGCAGGGCGTGGATCTCCAGACCGCGATCTACTTTACGCTGGCGCGTTCGCGGCTGGCGGGATTGACGGGATTCACGGAAAGCTGTGAGTTTCTGGCGAACCTGATCGTGACGCAGTGGGATAACTTCTGGCCGCCGGTGCATCAGGAACGGGCGCGTATCGAGATGCTGGACTGGTTTATTGCCCGCATCAGCGAGGTGGTGCGGCAGTACGCCATCAGCCATGAACACAAGCGGCTGGTTTATCGTTGCGAACGCGCGCTGCAATTGATGAGTGAAAAGCTGCACAACTCGGGCTTGAGCCGCATCCCCCGCGTCGAGAATCTGCTGCACTTCGTCGAAGGCTATACCCATTTGTTCGATGAAACCGAGATTGTCATTGTGTCGGACGATCAGGAGTTGAAAAAGCAGGATATGCAGATTCCGCCCATGGTGTTCTTTCATTCGGACATGGAGCCCGGCGCGACGGTGCAAAGCGGTGGTTCATCAGGCTCGGGCCAGGCTCCATTGCCCGCAGGTAGCATTCTCATCGGACGGGAGAAAGGGCAAATGAAGCCGACGGTATTAAAAATTGAGGCGCATAAAAAGCAGAAACCCGCGTGGTTCTGGTTTGTCTCTGGACTGCTGACCTGTGCGTTGCCTGTGGCGGCGATGACGGGTTGGCAGTATTGGCAGGATCAGAAAGCGGATGCGCTGGCGCTGCTGCAGCAACCTGCGTACGCGTTGCCCGCCGCCCCCGATCATAATGATATTCGCCGGGTGCGTATTGTTCTGGGTGAACAGAAACTGCAGGGCATGGAAGGTGAGCTGATCAACCGCTATCAGGCACAGCTGGAACAGGTGAAAAACGCGTCGCCGTTCTACCTGTACCAATATGGCAACGGCTTGAAAAACGTGATGCAGCAACTCTACCCCGATTCGCTGGCGGTGAAGGAGATGGAACGCCAATGGCAGATCGCGCTTGAACGCCAACAGGGTGATGAACCGAAAACGCAGGGTTACGAACAGGCGCGCGCCAGAGTCAACGATACCTTGCAGCAACTGCTGGAACTGGAACGCCAGCGCCGAACCGTGACGATCTCCTACCTGAAATCAAAGCTCTACGACATGCAAAAAGACCTGATGTCGGATGTTCCCTTCGGAATACGGTTGCGGGAGCTTGAGGCGCGTAAAATCAAGAGCCAGCCGCTGACGCCATCGGAGCTGCGTGCGATGGAAGACGAACTGCGCGCCTTCAATATTCGCTTATACCGTTTGCAGCAGGGTAGCTCTGCCAGCTGATTATCGTGAAGGGAAAAATGCTGAGCACATGATGAAATACAAAAAATTATTGATAGTCCTCTCGGCCTGCTGGCTGGCGTCATGTCAGGCGCCGGTTACGTCGCTGCCTGAAGCGGAATTGGCGGCGTCAGCGAACCGCGGAAACGGTGAGGCGCAATATCAGTTGGCAAAAACGCTAGCCGCGCGCTCGCAGTACACCGAGGCGATGCAGTGGATGCAGAAGGCATCTGGCCTATCTGAACTGCCGGGCAGTCAGGAAATGCGCGCTGCCGCCGCACTTCAGGTTGGCGACTGGTATCAGGCCGGACTGGGGGCGCCAAAGAATAGCCCGTCAGCCCGCCAGTGGTGGACAACGTCCTCGCGTCTGGGAAATGGCGAAGCGGGACATCGGCTTGGAATGGACTGTCAGGTTCAGCATCAGGGGAAACTGGTCGCGGCCTGCCTGAGTGCGTTTGAATCCTCAGCGGCGAACGGCTATCCCCCTGCGCAGCTGATTGTTGCCCAATGGCACGCGACGCATGCGGGCGGCGAAAAAGAGGCTGTGTCATGGCTGCTGAAAGCCGCTGAGCTCGGCAATCGGGATGCGCAGTACCAACTGGCACAGCGCTATGAACAGGGCAATGGCGTGGTTATCCGTCGCGATCTGGCTGAACGCTGGTATTTCCGCGCGGCGACGCTGGGGCAGGCACAGGCGCAGCTGTGGATGGCGCGGCATGAAGACGGCGAAAATGCGTTGAACTGGTATCAAAAAGCCGCGTCATCAGGCGACGCTGAAGCACAGCTTTGGCTGGGCAAGGCATACCGCGAAGGTAAGCGCTTACATTGGGATGAGCAAAAGGCGCGTTATTGGCTGGAGCGTGCCGCATCTGGCGGATCGGGCGAGGCAGATTATTTGCTTAGCCAGAGCCAGACAACCCATGAAAAACGTGAACAGTATCTGGTTCAGGCCTCCTCCGCGGGCTATATCCGGGCGCAGCGCGAGCTGGGTGAACGGTTATTTAAAGCGAACGAACTGGCGCGTGCGCGTGAAGAATATGCCAAAGCGGCATCAGCAGGAGACACCGAATCTCGACTGGCTTACGGTGAAATGCTGCGGCTGGGGCAAGGCGGCAAAGAGGATTATGTTGAGGCGATGAAACAGTACCGTCTGGCGGCAAATGACGGTAACCGTATGGCGCAGTATCGTATGGGGATGATGCGTCAGGATGGGCTGGGGGCATCCCGCAATCGTATTCATGCCTACGCCTGGTATGCCATGGCGGCGACGGAGGGGATGAGCGAAGCTATTCATGCGCGTAACGATCTGGAAGCGGCGATGCAGCCGGATGAAATCAAGGCCGGACAGCGGCTGGCAATGCACTGGTCATCGGGGAAAACAGAGTAATCTGTGTTGGTTGTTTGTCGGTGCTCACTCGCTGATAGGCAACCGCTGCTAGTAAATCGTTAAAGCGGAGCCAGCAGATCATTGCGGTCTGGCCGGATCATAAATAGTGGCAATAAACAGGCGGGTGTTGCGTGATAGCAACACCCGTTTTTTTGTTTTTATTGCTCTTTTATTACTCTTCTTATTACAGGATGTCCTGATTTTGCTATGCCTGTTTTCCACAAAAAATGTAAGTGACTGCTTACTCTTATTGTTATGAAAATGAACAATTTATCGTCAAATATAGTTTTTTGCTATTAATAAGCACTATTTCTATCGGTCATTCATTTCGTTAATTCATCACTAACTCAAATTTTCAGAATAACTGCGCATTCTGCGCAACTTTTTGCTCACTTTCTGGTGTAAATCACTTTTTGCGCAATGTCTGCAAACGATTTGCGAAGTCTGCGCAACTTCTTGCTCAAATTTTACTTAGGTGAAATTTTTGTTAGGTAAATTCCTTTATAAAACATAAAGATAAATTTTGGCATGTGTCTTGCTATACAGACGATGAAGTTACTCATTCTGTTAAACAGCTAAATCTATTCAACAACAAGGAGCAAGACTATGCCAACTCCATGCTATATCAGCATCGAAGGTAAAACGCAGGGCAACATCACCGCGGGTGCTTTCACTTCTGATTCTGTCGGCAACATCTATGTGGAAGGCCACGAAGACGAAATGCTGGTACAGGAATTCAAACACATCGTCACCGTACCAACCGACCCGCAGTCTGGTCAGCCATCCGGTCAGCGCGTACACAAACCGTTCAAATTTACCGTCGCGCTGAACAAAGCGGTTCCGCTGATGTACAACGCCCTGGCGTCTGGTGAAATGCTGCCAGCTGTGACCCTGAAGTGGTACCGCACGTCGGTTGAAGGTAAGCAAGAGCACTTCTTCTCTACCGTGCTGACCGATGCCACCATCGTTGACATCGACTGCAAAATGCCACACTGCCAAGATCCATCAAAACTGGACTACACCCAACTGATCGAAGTGTCACTGGCCTACCGCAAAATTGACTGGGAGCACACGGTTGCCGGTACTTCTGGTTCCGATGACTGGCGTGCGCCGGTCGAAGCGTAATTCCTACCGAACCCGGGCTTGTCCCGGGTTTTCTGCGTTTCTCTTTGGGGCGGTGTTTTTTACCCGCGTGGCGTTTCATCAACGTCATGTTTTATCAACATGATGTTTTTATCAGCATGAGTTGTGGTGTGAGCAGACTCAGACCACAACTCAGGTTTTCATTTTCATCAGGATAGCGACATGCCGCTCTGGGGTAACCCGAGGCGTGCGGTAGCCATGGCAACGGCGAAGAAGGAGAAAGCAGGTGGCAAACAGTACAGGATTACAGTTCACCGTAAAGGTCGGTGCCCTGGCAGCAGGCACTTTTGCGGTGGTGGATTTCAGGCTGGATGAAGGGCTGAACCGGCCTTTTAGCCTGTCGCTGAGTCTGGCGAGCGCGCTGCCGGATGTGGATTTCGGCGCGGTGCTGGACCAGCCGTGCGAGCTGATGATTTGGTATGAAGGCGAGTTGAAGCGCCGGGTCAGCGGGATTGTCAGTGGCTTCACGCAGGGCGATACCGGATTCCGGCGCACGCGCTATCAGATAGAAGTCCGTCCGGCGCTGTGGCGACTGGGGTTACGCACCAACGCCCGTATTTTTCAGGCGCAGAAACCGGAAGCCATTATCAGCATGCTGCTGGAAGAGGCTGGCATCACCGACTACGCCTTTGCGCTGCGTAACGAGCATGCGGTGCGGGAATACTGTGTACAGTACCGGGAAAGCGATTTGGCGTTTGTCACCCGTCTGGCCGCCGAGGAGGGCATGTATTTCTTCCACGAATACGAAGAGGGTAAACACCGGGTGGTGTTTGCCGACGATGCGGGCGCACTGACCAAAGGCCCTGAGCTGTTCTTCAATCTGGCGACGCAGGGGCTGAGCGAGGGTGAATATGTCCGGCGCTTCCACTACGCGGAGCGGGTGAGCACGGCCGAAGTCGAGCTGAAAGACTACAGCTTCAAGACACCGGCTTACGGGCTGTCGCACAAGAAAATGAGCGGCGAGCTGGCGCACCAGCGAGAAAGCTATCAGCATTACGACTATCCGGGGCGCTATAAGCAAGACCCGAGCGGCAAGGCGTTCAGCGGCTATCGGCTGGATGCGCTGCGGTCAGGGGCGGTGACGAGCGAAGGGGAATCCAACTGCGCGGGGCTGATGCCGGGCAACACCTTCACGCTGACGGAGCACCCGAATGCGACGCTGAATGCGGTATGGCAGACGGTGAGCGTGACGCACGTCGGGCAGCAGCCGCAGGCGCTGGAAGAAGAAAGCGGCGGCGAACCGACCACCATGAGCAACAGCTTTGCGGTGGTGAAAGGCACGACGACGTGGCGCGCCGCCATGCCATACAAACCGATGGTGGACGGCCCGCAAATCGCCACCGTCGTCGGCCCGGTGGGGGAAGAAATCTACTGCGACCAGTACGGCCGGGTAAAACTGCAATTTCCGTGGGATCGCTACGGTGCGAGCAATGACCAGAGCTCCTGCTGGGTGCGGGTCAGTCAGGGCTGGGCGGGCGGTCAGTACGGTATGATCGCCATCCCACGTATCGGCCATGAAGTGATCGTCAGCTTCCTCGAAGGCGATCCGGATCAGCCGATTATCACCGGACGTACTTTCCACGCCACCAATCCGACGCCGTATGTTTTACCGGCACATAAAACACGCACCACGCTTCGCACCGATACCCATAAAGGCAGTGGTTTCAACGAGCTGCGTTTTGAGGATGAGGCAACGCGTGAACAAATTTACTATCACGCGCAGAAAGATATGGATGGTGTCATCAACAACATCCATCGACAGAGCGTAGGGCGCGATCAGCACCTCAGCGTGGATCAGGATCAGTTCCAACGGGTCACTCGTCACCGTCACCGAACGATAGGCAAGGACGATTTTGAAAACATCGGTCAGGACCATCATCAGGAAATTGGCCGAAGCTTTATTCAGAAAATAGGTTCTTCGTTTAAGCGCTTTATCGGTGGAGGTGAGATTACCCGTATCGAAGGAAGTCGTCAGACGACGATGTCCGGCTCTGAAGAGACGCTGATCGGCGCGCACCAGCGCGTTCTGGTGAATACGGACAGCTACCTGAAAGCCGCGGATATCGTGCTGGAAGCGGGGCAGGCCCTGACCATCAAAGCGCCGGGCGGTTTTATCAAGATTGATAGCGCGGGCGTCACGATTTCCGGGACGATAGTGAAAATTAACGACGGCGGTGCAGCCGGCGTAGGGACTGCGCCAGTGTCGATTACGCCAGAAGACCCGACGAAGCCCACGCTGCCGGATGCGCCAGACAGACGTTAAGGAGGAACTATGCCAGGTGCTGCACGTTTAGGGGACAGCTGCGCGGGTCACGGCTGTTTCCCTGCTACCCCGATTATTGAAGGCAGCGGTGATGTCATTATCAATGGCAAACCGGCCGCCCGTAAAAGCGATGCGGTTTTACTCCACGCTTGCCCCTGCCCGAATGTGCCCCACGGCGTGCACAATCGTGCGATATCTGCGGGCTCCGGTACGGTTATCATCAATGGAAAACTGGCGGCGCGTATTGGTGATGCGATCGGCTGCGGCGGCTCGGTTGCTGCTGGCAGCGGGAATGTGATCATCGGCGACTCACCTTATCAGTCCCCGGTGAAGCCGTGCGCTGAGCAATCGGCAAAAAGCCGCGCCCCTCTGCTGGCATTGACGCCAATGCTGTTGCCGACGTTAATGGAGTGGGCGTCGGTCGCCGAGCTGCCTATTCTTGATGACCTGCTCTCCGTCGCCCAGCGTAAAGATCGCTATCTGGCGCGCGCCAAATTGGCGACCGAGGCGGCAACGCTGCCGGGATTAGCCGATGCGGCAAAGCGGCTGGCGTTTAACAACGACAGCATCTTACGCGCCGAAGCGGCCCAGTATGTGTATTCGGTCGATGAATTCCGGCGAGGCGTGCTGGATAAACTGCCGAAAGCACCGGTCGGGCTGGAACTATTGGATGTCCAAAAACTTCCGGGTTTGACGGACAATGACTTCATGGATAAGAAAACAGGGTTTGGTTCTGCACTGTTTAAATCAGCGATTAATGGCGAAACCATGTTGACCTACCGGGGCACGAATAACGCGGTGACGGGCGTTAAAGACTGGCTGACTAACGCTGGACAAGGTATGGGATTGGAGACGGATCAATACAATCAGGCCATGTATTTGGCAAAGCGGGTAAAAAACGTTCTTTCTCCTCCACCTGTCATCGTGGGGCATTCATTAGGCGGTGGTTTGGCATCGGCTGGCGTTGGTGTAACGGGGTTACCTGGCTATACCTTTAATGCTGCGGGCTTGCATACCAATACTGTTTCACGTGCTGGTGGAGCGGATCTGGCGAAAACAGCTTCGCTGATAACAACGCAGGCGGTGGATGGTGAGGTACTAACGATGGCACAAACCTATGGCAAAGCGTTGATTCCTGGTTTGCTATCCGGTGCGGGCGCATTGATTGGCGGAGTCGCCGGTGCGGCGCTTGGGGGAGTCATTGGTGTAGCAAAACTGTTGGAAGGGGGCCTGCCGAAAGCCAGCGGTGATATGATGGCGCTTCCCGCAGTAGGGGGCTCGCCGATTGCTCGCCACGGTATGGATCAGGTGATTGCGGGTATTGAAAGCCAGAAAAAGGAAGATATCGGGAAGATAACCAATACATTCAGGGGAATATAATGCAATGGTTGGCACGTATAAAATGGGTAGGTGTCGTTATTCTGGGATTATTAACCGCTTGTCAGGCGGGAGGACACAGTATGCGGGCGAGTGAACTTTTTGAGCCCCCTGTGGTGGCGGTACTGGAAAGTATTCAAAAAGGTGACGAATCAGCCGCTCGTTATCAGCTGTCGCAGGGCGTTAACCTGAATATTCAGGGGAAAGAAGGCATCACGCCGCTGCTGTGGCTGATTTATGAAACGAAGGATAAAAAGGCCGTCACGCTGGCGCTTAAACTGGGTGTCGACCCGAATTATAAGGATGGGTTTGGCGACAGCGCCGTAAATTCCGTGGCGGGAGCCAAAGATCCAGACTGGCTGCGTATTATTCTGGATGCGGGGGGCGATCCGAATGCCATTGGGCGTCGTGGCCAACCTGCAATATTTAGTGCTATTGGTGAGGAGCGCTGGGCCGATATCAAATTACTCGTAGAGCGGGGCGCTGATTTGAACCTCGTTGATGGTTCCAAAGTAAACAGCGCCCACTATGCTGCTTATCTGAATAAATATGAAGTCGCATATTGGCTGATAGAACAAGGTGCAGATAGTAATATTTATGATGATACAGGCAGTAATCTCGCTTTTACCGTGGATGACAGCTTATCCATTATGTCCCCTAAATCTCCCCACTATCCTTGGGCGCTGAAGGTAAAACAGTTGTTACTGGAGCGGGGTGTTAAATTCCCACCGCTTCCACCTGCTGAAGTTCGGGAGCGTTGGGAAAAAGGGCTGCCGTTATAATTTCTATTCGTTTTTTATTACGTATTTTTCATCATATAAATAAACTGTATTTTCTGACCCGATAATCTGCATGATTATCGGGTCGTTGCTGCGATTATCAATACACGCTCATCGTATTAAAAATTATCTCATTTATTGACAGGCAAATAACGATGATGGCAAACGGTTATACCCTGTTTGAAATCAGCCAGTTTAATGCGCCGTTGTTCGCTATTATCTCGCCGCTGAATTATCCCCAATTACCGGAATATTGGCAGGCTTTTCAACCTGCTGCGGCGGATATATGGCAACAGCTGCAATTTGGCAAGGATGCCGAAAACTGGCAGATGTGGGCACCTATTGTGGTGAAAATAGAAGAAGGCAAACCAGGAGAAACGTTGCTGCATTGGTTGACTGAAACGCAGCCGGAGCGCCATGGTGGTGTGATCCTCACGCATGGCGACCTGACATTGCAGCAGGTGGCGAATTTTTGGCAGCAGCGTATTTTCTGTCTCTGGCCTGATGGCACACGGGCGGTGTTTCGTAGTTATGCGCCAGACGTTTTATCGGCCTGGTGGCCCACTTTGGAGCTGGTTGCGCAAACTGATTTTCTCGGTCCACTCGATGATATGTATTTACCCATAATAAATAGCGAACGTGGGGAATATCAGCTATTCGCACAGCGAGACATTAAGTATAAAAATAAGCACGACGTTGATAATGCGTACCACATTACGCTAACGCACTATCAGTATTACCTTCTCGCTAACGATAATCGCTTACACCGATTAGCGAATGAACTCTTTCTTTTTGTCAGTGCGTACTGTGTTTTCCCTCTGGATATTGAAGTAGTCAAAGCGCACTTTATTAGCGGTATTGCCTTAGCAAAGAACTATTATCCCAAAGCCAGCGAAGCGGAATGTGAAGCCTGGGCTGCCCATCGCTGGGTGCTCGGTAGTGAATTCTATTTGCACCCGATCTTTATTCATCTGACTGAACGTTATTCGATAGCGGACAGTCTTCGGATTTTTAAATCTGAGCCAGAACGAATTGAAAGTGTGCAGCTTAATTACCATCGCCCCGGTTGGATGCGGGGAGAATTACCTGACATAACGGAGGTCACGCTGTGAGTGTATCGCAACCTTTCCTTGAATTGATGCCGGAAGATGATGCGGTCTGGCAAACGCGTATCGCTCAGGGCGGCTGTTTTGTTATCGCAGAAGCCTCGATGAACGAGGCGGTTCCCTGGCTGGCCGAACGCTGGGGAGGCAGTCTGGAACAGACCCGTTTGTACTGGGGAGAAACGGGGCGCGTTCATGCCTCGGTATCGCCCTACTGCATCCCGCTTAACGTTGCTAACTGGCCTCAGGTGAAAGAACACATTGTCACTCAACCGGGCTGGGGAATGGGGCTACAGCTGGCGTGGTTTATGCAGGCATATTCACCGCTCGATCAACTGCTTGAGGTCACGAAGCATCTACGGCAGTGGAGTCTGGTGACCTCTCCTTCCGGGGAGAATGCCATCCTGCGCGTGGGGGACTGGCAGGTGGTGAAGCAGCTGTTATCCGCCAGTTCCGCACAAGAGGCTTGTGCGCTCTATGGCCCGATAGCCAGTTTCTGCGACATTTCTCCTGATGGCGTGATACGCACCTTAAACCTCACCGCCCGTGAGCCGCACTCCATTCCAGACATCCTGCCGCGCCAGCTGAGTACCGAACAATGGCACGCCATCATGGCGCCTTCCGAGCATCAGCATCTGGCGCGCTATATGGAACATCTGCGTGCTTACCATGTTGACTGGCAAAATGCGCCTGATGATGAACTACAGGCGTTTACCCGTCAGCAGGCGGAACAGGCGAGGAACAGCGGCTTTAATAACGACCGCGATATCGTGCGCTGGCTAGCATTGGCGACAGAAATCTCGCCGGAATTCATGCATCAGCCTTGGGCAAAAAACATTCTGGTACAGCCTGAATATATTGGCACGCAAAGCCGTATGGATCGCCTGTATCAGGCAGCAATTGACCACCTGGACGAAGCATAAAATAAAAAGGACGTCATTTCATGAGTCAGGATAAAAGCAGCGCGTTAGCTGCCAGCGGGGATGCCGCGAAGCGCAATTTCACCACGGATAATAAAATCTCAGGGGGATGTACAACCTGTGGCTGCGAAATACTCGTTTATTACCATTACGATTCGGGTGAACCAATACCGAATGCCCCTTTTCAAGTAACCGATAGCAATAACCACGAAATAAGGGGGAAAACTGATGAGAACGGCATATTTTTCATCCACGATATGGGGTGTAGCACGTATGAACTCATTTTGGGGGAAGGCAGCGATACGTTTGACCCTAAGAAAACGGTGCAAAACAACCCCGTTTTGATGTCTAACGCTGCCTATGCGAGTTTTGCCGGAGAATACTTTTCCCTGTTCGTCATCCTGAGAGAGCGAGGACTGGTGGAGTATGGCTCTGTCCAACAGTCTGTGAGAATGCCGCTGAGTACGATACCGGATCAATATAAACCGGCGTTGAAGCGTTTCTGGGAATTGGAAAGACAGCTTCATCGCGGTGATGGCGAGCTCCAAAGGGAAATTCGCCGGATTCAGCATCAATTGTCGGCGGAGGTGGCAAGTAAGGCATCCAGTATTGATAACGCCGTTCTGCTGTTCTGTGAGGTAATTCTGGGCTGTATTCCCGTCGTTGGGGTAGGTATTGATGTGTATTTCCTCGGAAAATGGTGCTGGGATAGCTACGAAGACCCCGAATTATTGGGCGACACTATGCATAAGATTGACGGGGTGCTGTGTGTCATTGGTTTTGTTCCTGGCGTCGGGGATGCGCTAAAAGTCAGTGGTAATGCCATTACGCAAGCCTTACGGAAGCTGAAAGGTGCTAAAGGCAACAAACAGCAGAATATTGAGGAAGCCACTCAAATTATTCGCAGTTTGAGTAACGGTAATATAGTCAACTGGTTGATGAGTATACGTTCTGATATCAGAATTTACGCTGAGAAAGGGCAAAAAATACTGGAAACCATGAAAGCAGCGCTAGATCTGCTGGTGAACGGTGTTTCTGGTGAGCGTAGTTGGATAGTTGTGCTGATGGCTGACAGCTTTCGAGCCATGGTGAACGTCCTCGAGAAATTAATCTCAATGTTTACCGTTGTCACGGGATTAATTGAGGATGAATTTGCTGAATTTATCCCTCAAATCATGACACAGGTTATTGGCAGTGCGCGGCCTAAAGGGAGCTGTGAGTTATCTGCCATGACTGTGCAAAAGGGGGGATCGGGTGACTATCGTACCGAAGAGGAAATCACTGAATTTAATCAACGGGCAGAAAAGCCTAGTGGTTTGACGATGGCTGAGGCCGGAATGGTGTCGTCAATAGGTATAGTTTCTGCTATGTCAGGGAAAGGCGGTAAGAATAGAATCGGTATGGCCTCTCAGGGCGGGAAACATTCGACGAGTGCCTCACATGCCTCTCAACGCCCACATACACCGTCTGAGCAACCCCATTCAACACCGGCGGAAACGCCAAAACCTCAAGATAAGCCTCAGCCTAAATCTACTGATAGCAGTCAAAAAAGTCAGCCTCATGAGGCTGAAAAACATTCATCGGGTGAGAAGAAGCACACGCCAGATGATGCCACGCCACTTCCTGATGGCACTCATACTATAACGGCGGGTGCTCGGACCCCCAAACAAAACGTTGATGAAGCAGCCAAGAAAAAGGCCCAAGAACAAAATGAAGACGCTAAATCTGACCCCAAAAATGGCAAACAAAATGGTGACCCCGTCGACATGGCAACCGGGGCGGTGGTGGAGCAGCGCACGGATATTCAGGTAAGTAGTCCTCTGCCGCTTTCATTGCAACGTTATTATCGTTCCACGGGAAAACGTCACTCTGGTTTATTAGGCACATTGTGGCGTACCAACTGGGATATCAGCCTGACGCTTAACGATGGGGTAGCAACGTTAACGGATGGTGAATTTAATCAGGCATTTTTCACGCTCCCGAATGAAGGGGAGTTCAGTCGCTCAACGTCGAACCCACAATGGCGGCTGACTCGGCAGCAGGGTGAACTGGTGCTTCACCACGTAGGTGGCTTGTACTATCGCTTTGAATATGCGCTTGGCCTCCAACTTTGTTTGACGTCTATCGACGATGCTGCGGGTAATCGGGTGGTTTTCGAATGGGTGTTGGGCGAACTGCACTGGGTTACGTTGTCGGATGGGCGTTTGATTCACGTCACGTCGGAACACCAAAGGATCACGGCACTGACGCTGTGTACCCCGCAGCGTCAGCGATTAAAAACGTTGGCGAGCTATACCTATGACGAGCGTGGGCATTTACTGAGCGTACGGGCGGATGAGGGACGCAACTTTGACTATCGCTACTCGCCGGAAGGCTGGCTGCTACGCTGGTCGGATTTAGGCTCGACCTGGGTTGAGCACGACTATGATAAAAAAGGCCGCGCCATCCGGGACAGAACCTCGGAAGGCTACTGGCCGGGTCACTTTGAATACGACGATGACACGCTGACCAGTCATTATCACAGCGGGTTTGGTGGGGTATTCAGCTATGTACGCGACGAGCGCAACAATATTCTGCTGGAACGTACACCAGACGGTGGTGAGACCCGGTTTGAGTGGGTGGATAATCAACTGGTGGCAGAGACCGACCCGCTGGGTGGCCGCACGGTG
This sequence comes from Pectobacterium sp. 1950-15, assembly GCF_037136835.1. Lineage (NCBI taxonomy): Bacteria > Pseudomonadati > Pseudomonadota > Gammaproteobacteria > Enterobacterales > Pectobacteriaceae > Pectobacterium > Pectobacterium sp. 1950-15. The sequence continues at coordinate 41,280 of NZ_JBBBQR010000018.1, forward strand.
TATCAGCGCAATGACTGGGGGCAGGTAACCGAAGTTATCCTGCCTGACGGCGCGGCGCATCAATATGAATATGATGATAACGGACAACTGCTGGCCTATATCGATCCGCTAGGCAGCGAATGGCGCTATCAGCGTAACGCAGCAGGGCAGGTTGTCGAGGTTAACGATCCGGAAGGGCGCGAGTGGCTGTATAGCTATGGTGAAACAGGGCAACTGTCGACGGTGATAGGGCCGGACGGTGTGTTGCAGCGTTATCACTATAATCGTCGTGGCCTGCTGAGCAGCCTTGAGCGGGATAATGCACCACCGGTGATGTTCCGGTATGACGATCTTGACCGTTTGACAGAGCGGCATATCGGGCATGAAGCGGGCGTGCAGGTGCGGCGCTGGGAGTATGACGGCGTGCGTGAGTCTCCGTCGAAAGTGGTGTATGAAGACGGCAGCGAGACGCGGTTTGGTTACGATGTGGAAGGTAACCTGACGGCGGTGACGGATGCGCTGGGGCAGCGCTACCAGTTCCGCTACGGGGCGTTCGATAACCTGCTGGAAGCGACCGACCCGCTGGGAGCGACGGTGCGCTACCACTACAATGCGGAAGCCGAGTTCGCCGGGGTGACGAACAGTCAGGGGCGCGACTGGACGTACGGCTTTGACGGCAGTGGACGGTTGAGCGAGGAGCGGCATTACGACGGTCGGGTATACCGGTATCAGTACGATGTGGCTGACCGTCTGGTGCAGCGCATCGCGCCGGATGGCAGCACGCTGCATTATGAGCACGATGCGGCAGGGCGGATAACGTGTATCACGGCGCGGAAAGCGGACGGGGAAACGGACGGCATCACCGAGCTGGCATATGATGTTGCCGGTAGGATGACCCAAGCCGCCAGCCCGGATGCGGTGGTGGAGTACGCCTATAACCGGGCCGGTCAGGTGACGTCGGAAACGGTCAACGGTGAGGCGGTGCAGAGCGGGTACGACGCGGGTGGTCAGCGTGCTGTCGTGGAAGGGATTCTGGCCCCGCTGCAGCTGGCGTGGCAGTCGGGGCGGCTGTCGTCACTGGGTATCGGTTCACACCAGCCGCTGCAGTTCAGCCACACGGCGGCGGGCGAAGAGCAACGACGCACTAACGGCAGCGGGTTTGCATTACGCCACGAGTGGAGCCCGACGGGGCTGCTGCAGCGTCAGGCGCTGGAAGGGGCGGATGGTCGGGTGAATGACGTGCTGGAGCGTCGCTACCAGTACGATGTGCTGGACCGGCTGACGGGCATCAGCGACAGCCACTGGGGCGAGCAGGCGTTCCGGCTTAACGGGGCAGGCCAGGTGACGGCGGAGCGCCGTGATGAGGGGCGGCGTCGTCAGGCGCGGCTGTTTGGCTACGACAGCGAACAGAACCTGTGCGAGGTGTCGCAGATAGCGCCGGGTCTGAGCGAGACGCTGAAGGTGCAGGATGCGGTGGTGCAGGCGTCGGCGCGGTACGATGCGGCGGGCCGGGTCATCGAGCGGGGCCATACGCAGTACCGGTATGATGACTGCGGGCGTCTGGCGGTGAAGCGGGAAACGCGGCCGGGGTTCAGGCCGAAGGAAACGTATTTCGACTGGGACGTGCAGGACCGGCTGGTGCGGGTAAGCCTGCCGGACGGGGCTCGCTGGCGCTATCGCTACGATGCGTTTGGTCGCAGAATCAACAAGGTGCGCGAGGGCCAGGTGCCGTCGGCGCAGGCGGTAGCGCGGGTGGCGTACCGATGGGACGGTGACCAACTGATTGGTCAGCAGCAGTACCGGGCGGATGGTTCAGCGGCACGGGAAGTACAGTGGGTTTACGAGCCCGGCAGCTTCCGCCCACTGGCACAGGTCGAGGCGCAGGGCGACAGCACGCAGTTGCACTATATCGTGACGGACCTGACAGGAACCGCAAGAGAGCTGTGCAGCGAGGAAGGGGACGTTCGCTGGCGCGGGGAACAGGGACTGTGGGGTGGACACCGGGAAGAGCGGCGACCTATTCCGCTGCGTCGCTATCTGGGGGATGCGGCGAACGAAGAGGTGTACTGCGAGCTGCGCTATCAGGGGCAGTTGTATGACGCAGAAACGGGGCTTTACTACAACCGGCATCGTTACTATGATGCGGAGAGCGGGCAATATCTTTCGCCGGACCCGATAGGGCTGGCGGGTGGTAGAAGGGCATATGGTTATGTAAAAAATCCGCTCAGTTGGGTAGATCCCCTTGGATTGACACCGAAGGAAACAATAACGTACCGAGGGGATTCAAGAGACCCTAATACTATTTTTAATGAGGGTTTTCAGCCTTGGGGGGATAGTAATGATCTTTTTAAACACGCTTCCGATAATACATCTCCCCCTAGTAATTTTATAAGCACATCTAAATCACCAGAAGTAGCCGCAGAATTTGGTTCGCAGCTCTATACAGAAAGTGGCTATGTGTACGCTATAAGATCTAATAATGGCATAGATGTTAATTCTGCATTGGGAAAAGCGACACCATTCCCTCGTGAATTAGAGGTCGCAATTCCTCGGGGAGTTAAACCAGAGAATGTATTAGGTGTGACTCCGGTTAATGCCGATGGTACTTTTGGAAATTATAGTATATTAAATCCTAAGCATTATGGGTGGTGATGATGATTAATAGTGTTGATGTCAGTTTATTAATTGATGGAAAAGAGACTCTTGGGACGATAGTTCTGAAGAAAGACTCATCTTGTTTGATGACTTTACTTGTTAATGGGGAAGTTATAGAACAATCTCAAGCTAATGATTTTTTTTCTTGTCTCTGTGGTTTAAGAGATAAAGTAAAAAATATCACTTTCTTATGTAAAGGGGCAAAAAAGAATGTGTACCCTTCGAGAATGGCTAGACAGATGGCAAGCGGAATAAAAGCTTATGAATTAACTTGGGGGAGGCAAGCTGATCGGGGTGATTTGGTTGGTATCTTTGATTATGAAGTAGAAGATTTAGTTAGCCCTGATGAGCAAAAAGAATATTTTGATAAATGGATAAGTTCTCTGGGAGAGTGATTTCTTAATTAAAAAATAGCCGGAAGCGATCACACGATCCTTCCGGCTTTTATTTTATGGCCAGGTTATTTTTTATAAATTAATCTCGGTCTCAATAATAATCCTGCCGCGCTCTACCGTGACGGTGACAGGCATCCCGGTGATAAAGCCGGACTCTTCCAGCCAGCGGCCTTTCAGGTTGATGGCGGAGGGCGGGTTGGGCTTGCCATTTTACTCGTCTCATTTTGAGACTCGCCCTGCGGGCCAGCTAACGCTGTTCAAACCTGTTTATCACAGGTTTGTGCGGGGCGTATCCCACGGTGTAGTAACGCTCTGTTTTGGTTGCTTTATTAACGGTGACGCCTGACTTAGAATGTGCCTTAGCCATAGTAACTACCTCGTTTAGTTGCTTGTGGTGAGCGGGCTGACGTGTTGCAAGCGCGTCAGTTCCGCGTTAACTCCGTTACTTTGCCAGCGCCTGTAACTGCTTCTTGGTTAAAAAGGCATCCAGCAACTTCTTAATCACTTCCTTACCCGAGTAGCAATCGGTCATCTGAAACAGGTGCATAAGAAGACCCATCCGGCAGAGCGGAAACTGAAGTCATGCCGAAAGAAAACAACTCGGGTCGCCCCTGACAAGGGACAAAAGAATGAGTATGATTAAATCCTACTTGGCGAGAGAAAGGGGTTACCAATGAGAACGACACAGCAGATGAGCATCACGTTGCCGAATGAGATGGCGGCACTGGTCAAAGCGCGAGTTGCCAGCGGCGAATATGCGTCGGAAAGCGAGGTCATCCGAGAGGGACTTAGGGCGTTATTGGCGCGTGATAATGCGGTGGATAAATGGTTGCAGGAGCAGGTTGTTCCGGCATGGAATGCGCTGCAACGGGGGGAAACGGACAGCCTCAGCGGTAATGACATAAGAAACAGACTGAAAGCCGAGCATAAGAAGGCGACTGGAGAGTCATAATGGCGTATCAGGTGGTGTTCGCACCCGAGGCGGAAGAGCAACTTGCAGCGTTGTATCGTTATATCGCGGAGGCGGCGACACCGAATACGGCGCTGAGCTACACGGAAAGCGTGGTTGATTACTGTGAGTCACTTGCGCTGTTCCCAGAGAGGGGAAACCCCCGTAATGACCTTCTGGCGGGGCTTCGCGTGACGAACTACCGTAAAAGAACGGTCATTGCCTTTATGGTGGAAGAAGACAAAAGGACGGTAACGGTGCTGGGCATTTGGCACGGTGGTCAGGACTATGAAAGCGACCTGGTGACGGATGCTGCTGACTGAACGCCCAGAGTTGCCAGACAGTCACAAAAAGTAGCTCACGCCCTTCAAGGGCGCAGGACGGCGCAGGGCAGGTTAAGGGCTCGCTGCGGGCTACTTCGGCATCGGTGTGCGGCTGGCCGCCGGGGTTGGGTTCTTGGTGCAGTGTGGCGCACAGCTCGCAGGCTCGCTCTGCTGCGAATATCGCGCCCGTTCTTCGGCTTCCACGGCGTGGCCGCCCTTCTTGGCGGCGCAGGCTCCGGCGTCAACCTTCAGCAAACATCAACGTCAACAGAACCGGGGTTGTCGGCCTGACGGCCTCCGCTAAAGGGCTTTACCTCGCCCCCGCCACAACCCCGCTGCACTGGCTGAGCCCGGCAGACACTTCACCGTCCCACAGCAAGCTGCGAAACGGCTCGCGCCACGACAAGAGCATGTAAGTAATGGGAAATTAGATACGCAATTAATATCAACAACGAAAAAACCGCCGATTTTTATAATAGGAATGGTTGTAAGATAAAAGTAGATTTATCAAAAATACCTGATGAAAATATTATAGATGTTAGCGACGGAGGGGGCTTAAGTGGTAAAGCAGCAAGGTATGCTAAGAAAGATAGAGAAGTGCTGATTAAAAATGGTATTCCCGCTGGAGCATATGAGATAATAGAATGACTGATAATTTAAATTCCCGGTTAGTATATCTGTCTGATGAGTTAGCTTCATCTTACGAGAAAGAATACTCTTCCGATGAGGAAGAATATTTTGAAAATAAGAGAATAAAATCAGAAGTTGTTGGTTTTATTCTTGATGCTAACTCTCATGGCGAAATGTCACTTGTTGATAGTGCATTTAAAGTTCTTTTAGATAATACAGGCTGTCAAGAGGATTTTGAGATTTTGGAAGAAATTCTCCGTCCTGTTATTGAGAAGAAAATAATCGATAAAGATTTATTGGAAAAATATCTACAAGAAAGTCCATTATCTCGATGGTTATAGATGAATTAAACTAGGTTAGGTATAAAAGCCGGAGCGATCGCTACGATCCTTCCGGCTTTATTATTTTTAGCAGTTTGCCGGACGGGGCACGCTGGCGGTATCGCTACGATGCGTTTGGGCGCAGAATCAACAAGGTGCACGAGGGCCAGGTGCCGTCGGCGCAGGCGGTAGCGCGGGTGGCGTACCGATGGGACGGTGACCAACTGATTGGTCAGCAGCAGTACCGGGCGGATGGTTCAGCGGCACGGGAAGTACAGTGGGTTTACGAGCCCGGCAGCTTCCGCCCACTGGCACAGGTCGAGGCACAGGGCGACAGCACGCAGTTGCACTATATCGTGACGGACCTGACAGGAACCGCAAGAGAGCTATGCAGCGAGGAAGGGGACGTTCGCTGGCGCGGGGAACAGGGGCTGTGGGGCGCCCACCGGGAAGAGCGGCGGCCTATTCCGCTACGTCGCTACCTTGGGGATGCGGCGAACGAAGAGGTGTACTGCGAGCTGCGCTATCAGGGGCAGTTGTACGATGCGGAAACGGGGCTTTACTACAACCGGCATCGTTACTATGATGCGGAGAGCGGGCAATATCTTTCGCCGGACCCGATAGGGCTGGGTGGGGGAATAAGGCCTCAAGCTTATGTTCATAACCCGCTGGAGTGGATTGATCCGCTTGGGTTGGTCAAAGTTGGTCGTTGGATGAGCCCTGCCGAACATAAACAAATGCTGGAGACGGGAAAAGTTGTGCAAAGCAATACGGGTACAACTCATGTTGCTTTCCCCGCAGATGTTGAAGCCTTTGGTAAACAGGCTAAACCCGGAACAGTATATGCTGAGTTTGATGTGCCAGAAGGATCTTTAATTAAAACCAATGAAGGCTGGGCAAAATTGTAGGCCCAGATTCTCTTGAAGGACGTTTAGCTAAACGTAAAGGATTACCTGTTCCTGAAATGCCAAAAGCAGAAAATATAAAGGTAACAGCACATAAAACTGAGAAAGGAATAGAAAAGAAATGCTAAATGAAATAAAGGATTGGATTTTATTAAATAGTGATTATCAAATTGTAATTAATCAGAATGACTATACAGATAGCTTGGTGGTTGATTTTGAAGATGAAAATAATATCGCCCGTTTTACTGTGTGGGATGATAAATCATGCATGTTGGAAATAATAAATGTTGATACTGAAAGATATATTATAAATGAGCGAAGAGAACTATCTGATATAGGTGAAATAAGAGAGTCATTTAAAGAATTTAGCGATCTTTTAAAATAAATGAAAGCCGGAAGCGAGCACACGATCCTTCCGGCTTTTTTATTTTTAGCTGTTGGTCAGTCGCTACAAATTAATCTCGGTCTCAATAATAATCCTGCCGCGCGCCACCGTGACGATGACGGGCATCCCGGTGATGAAACTCGACTCTTCCAGCCAGCGGCCTTTAAGGTTGATGGCGGAGGGCGGGAGCAGAAGATTTACCATTTTACTCGTCTCATTTTGATATTCGCCCTGTGGGAGTTGCGTTAGCGTCAGATACTGGAAAGACCGGATGAATGACGCGCTGGATCGTCTAATTTAGTCGTGTAAAATACCAGCAGTAGTTTCATTACTTTAAGTGATGTGAAGGGAGAATCATATGAAACTCATCGTCCTTGATGGTGAAAAACAGAAAACACCACATGATATTTATGATCACCTTTCACAAGCGTTAGCGTTTGGTCCTTATTTTGGAAGAAACGCAGATGCTCTATATGATTTCATGACCCCGATTGATGATGAATGTCGACCATTGATTGTGGAGTGGAGGAATAGTTCTGTTTTTAAAAATAGTTATCCAGAAGAATTTTCAAGGCTGTTATCAACCTTCAGAAATATATCCAGGTTTTCTGGGTTTAACGAAGGTGTTTTTAAATTTAATGTTTCTTGATGATGGTTGCATGATGAACACAATGCCAGAAAATACGATTATTGTAATCGATATGACAGGGAGCACTGTGAAACTTAGTGTGCAAGGAGAGGACTTAACAAATAAAGTAAAATCTCTTGGTTTTTTTCATTCTTGTGGTTTTATGACCAAAGCTGTAGAAAGTGAGAGTGATAAACTCTATCTCATCAGAGAAATGGTTAAATTAGATGCGTTATTTTTGTTCGGTTACGGTTGGTATCCGTCAGAGGTTATGGGGTTTTATAAAGAGAAAGGGCTATACACAGGGAAGTATAAAATCATTTTATGGTCAAAACCAGGCCATTACCAAATTGAAGAGAAGTAATTAACAACAATTCATAATCAATCCCCCTCACGCTAATCACTCCACTCATAATACCATTACGCCAACGTTCCCTTCGCTTTACCCAGTCGCCAATACTTCAATCGTCAGCGATAGACTCGTTTTCCTGAACTGTGTGGTTCGCCGCCCGTCAGAGTCCATTCTCTATTATCCTCCTATATCCATCTAATCCTATCCATCCTGCCGATAGCAGAATCTGCATCGCGGCTTATTCCCAGGTTCTGATACTTAATTATTCTCTCATAATTACTTTATGAACGATTTTAATTATTAGCATCGTAAATAAAAATACTGAATATGTTATTCAGTATTTTTTTTGTGATCGCGTAAGGGTTTTATTCTATTGTTTGTGCGTCACTGCTATGCAGTTAATTCCCTTCTTTAAGTTAATGAGGTTATTTTGGATATAATAAATAATGAATTAGTTTCATCGCTAATATTAAATGAGTTAATTCAATATCGACGTAGATTTACCCATTCGACGAAACCGATTCGTGAAGAAGAGTCTCAGGTGACTCAGGTTCAGTTGCCCAGAATCCGTGCCTTTATTGAAGAAGGCCGTCGCATTGAACTTATTCTCCCAGCGTTTCCGGTGAAATCTCCCAGTCCTTATAAGGTGTTAGGGAGAAAACCAGATATGGCGGAGCGTTTGTCCCTGACCTTCCTGAATTCGTTATGTCAGCGTATTCAGCTGTATTATCCGCCCGGTGCGCATATCCGTATTTGCTCAGATGGACATGTATTTGGCGATCTGATTGGGACTAGCGACGAAACGATTAACATCTATCAGGATGAGATTGAAAATTTACTGCATGAGCTGGGAGCCGTTCATCTCAGCGTCTTTAACCTTAAGGACGTCGAGAATATGGCGCCACTTACTGCTGACTACGATCAGCTCCGCCAGCGGCTGGTTGAGGATTACGCCGAGTCAGAAGAGGACATCAAGGCGCAGCTCATGCAGAGTGAAGAAGGCTTGCAGCTTTATCGTTCAATAACCCGTTTTCTCTATGAGGATAGCCTGCGGCCTGGCTATACCGGTTCTAATGCGGCGTTACAGAAGGATGCCAAAAAACGTGCGTGTGGCGTTATTCAACGCAGCTGGGCGTGGGGCAACCTGCTTGCTGAGCAATTCCCAGACGCCATCCGTTTGTCTATTCACCCTCAGCCTTCGGACAGTCTGAAGCTGGGTATTCATATGATGCCTACCAAGGACGACTGGCTGACGCCCTGGCATGGTGTTGCCGCCAATGTTAATGGGCAATTTGTGCTGATGAAGAATGCTGATGCACAGCAGTTGGATGGTGAGATTGTGGAAATCCGCGGTACGCCCAGCCATTACCTGGTTAAACAGACTGATATGGCCTAAGCGCACTTTTCTCGTCTTATCGTTTACTGGGACACCGATATTGTCATCTTATAAGGGAATATACATGATGGAAAATAGCCTGAACTGCCGCATTGAACCGCTTTCCCCTTTTGGTGCGTTGCTGACGCCTGTGGAAACGGGGCAGAGCATCACTACACTGCCGATCGACACACTGCGTGTGCTCGCCCGAGAGCATCATCTTCTGGTACTGCGTGGGTTTTCTTCCGGGTTTTCCGATCCTGAAACGTTGACCGAATACGCTGGTCACTGGGGGGAAATCATGATGTGGCCTTTCGGGGCGGTGCTCGACGTGAAGGAGCATGCGGATACCAAGGATCACATCTTTGATAATAGCTATGTACCGCTGCACTGGGATGGCATGTACAAACCAACCATACCCGAGTTTCAGCTGTTCCACTGTGTCTCTGCGCCGGGGCAGGAGCAAGGCGGACGTACCACCTTTGTTGACACCACGCGCTTATTGGCAGAGGTCGACGCACAATTAGTCGATGAGTGGCGCAGTGTTTCAATCACTTACCGTATTAAAGCCGTTGTGCATTATGGCGGTGAGGTCACGTCTCCATTGGTCATTCCTCACCCTAACGGCACGGGGGAGATCATGCGTTACAACGAGCCGCCGACCGAAGGAGAGCGTTTCCTTAACCAGCATGCGCTGGAATACCATAATGTCACGCCGGAAACGCAAAACGCATTTAGTCAGACGTTACGGCAGCATCTGTACGATCCCCGTTATTACTATGCGCATCAATGGCTACAGGGCGATGTTGTGGTCGCCGATAATTTCTCGCTGCTGCATGGCCGTGAAGCCTTTACGGCGCAGTCTGCACGCCACCTGCAACGGGTTCACATTCAGGGCACCCCGATTTGTGTGAATACCTGTATTGATAACGCGGCATAAGGGCAAACATCATGGCACATATTCTTATGGCGGCGATGGCGACGCCGGGGCATGTTTACCCGTTACTGACTATCGCTCGCTATTTGGTTGAGCAGGGGAATGACGTCACGCTGTTTAGCGGGGCGTTGTTCCGCGAGCAGGCGGAGGCGGCTGGCGTCGGGTTTATCCCTTTTAGCGATGACATTGATTTTGACTACCGACACCTTGAACAGCATTTCCCCCAACGTGCCATGCTGCCGCCGGGTAACGCACAGATGGCTTTGGCTCTGAAAGATTTTTTTGCAGCACCGATTCCCTTGTTGGATCGCCAGTTGCGGGACGCGTTGGCAAAAACTCAGGCCGATCTGCTCATGGTTGAAAACTGTTTTTATGGTGTCCTTCCGTTGTTGCTTTCTGGGCAGCGGCCGCCCGTGATCGTCATCGGGGTTACGCCGCTGTCCTATTCGACGCGAGATTCAGTTTTCTATGGGCCTCGTATTCCTCCGAAATTGCTGCCGCCCGATCTGAGCCATGAACAGCTTGTTGATGAGGAAACGCGGGCATTGATGAGTGAAGTTCAGCGCGCGTTTGACCGTGCGATGGTGCAGTCGGGAGGGAGGCCCCTCGAACAGCCTTTTATGGATACACTGATTGGCCGCTGCGATCGTTTCTTGCAGCTATCCACTACTGAGCTTGAGTATCAGCGTGATGATTTGCCACAAAGTGTGCGATTTATCGGGCCATTATCTCGCCAGATTGCAGCAGAACGTGTTCCTGAATGGTGGACGTCGGACGACAGTCGACCGCTTATTATCGTTTCACAAGGCACACTGGCGAATGTCGATCTCCAGCAGCTTATTGGGCCGACACTGCGTGCGCTGGCTGATTTACCTGTCAGGGTGCTGGCGACCACGGGAGGGCGTTTGATTGATTCGTTGCAAGCTTCCTTGCCTGAAAATGCCAGAGTGGTGAGCTTCCTCTCTTATGACGATTGGCTGCCAAGAGCGTCGATCTTCATCACCAACGGTGGATACGGTTCGATAAATGCTGCCTTAAAAGAGGGTGTGCCTTTAATTGTGGCCGGGGTAGGAGAAGATAAGCAGGAAAGTGCTGCACGTGTGGTATTCGCCAAATGTGGGATTAACTTGCAAACCAGTACGCCAAGTGAACAGCAGATTAAGCAGTCTGTCATTGAGATACTGGAGGATCCCGGCTATTTGCAGCGTGCAAGATGGATTAAGGCAGATTATGCCAGCCACGATGCGCTTGCCCTGATTCAGACTGAGGTTAATGCGCTGTGTTTTACAACGGAATGTCCGCTAAAGGAGGACGGTATAACATCAGGTAGGGATACTTCTCTGCTTCGCGTGTAGCTATTATTTCATACGTAATAACGTGTTGAAATCCGCCACGCGTTATGGGGTAAAACTGTGCCCCATAACGCTATTCGAATGCGATTAACCCTATAGCGCTTTATCGATCAACAACGCAACCTTGCTGGCTTTTGATACCCGCTCAAGGTACGCCTGAACGTTAGGGCCAAACTGTACGCCTTTCACGATCGTGAGCGATAGTAAGATTGGGAACAGAATAAAATCGGTGGTGGAAATGGCACTGACGTTTGCCAGACGTGGCTCCAGCGCCTTGAGTTTCTGCTCCACTTCCGCAATCAGTTCCGGCGTTTTTGCGAGCAGCGCATCCAGGTCACCGAAGGCTTTTTCTTCGCGCAAGATGTAGGCATGACGCGCCTCTGGCGTGGAAAGCTCTTTGAAATCCGCTTTCGTGAAGCGGGGAACTGCAAGGTTAAACACCGCGCTGGAAACGGACTTACACCAGGCTTCTATCTCAGCATCAACCGCTTTGTCGGCGATTAACGGCGCTTGCTTGCTGTCGACATAGTGGACGATATCCATACTTTCTGGCATGAAGCTGCCATCTTCTTTCTGCAGGATGGGCACCACTTTGCGGCCCACCATGCGCGTCGGTGTGTCGACATCGCCTTCCATAATGACCGATTGCTCAACAGGCAGATCTTTCAAACCAAAAATCATTCTGGCTCTGACACAGAATGGGCAGTGTTCGTAAATGAAAAGTTTCATGCATCGCCTCGTAAGATTTTGAAAAAGGCGGCAAAAGCTTGCCAGCCCTGTCATGACAAATCATGCCATCAGAGTAATACCTGATGTGGTTGGCGGTAAAGCGAATGTGGCTTACCGCTGCAGAGGGTGAGGAAAGGAAGGGCGTGTGTGAATCCGTCTTATCCTTGCCGGATTCCTGTATGATGCAGTGAAACTCCTTTTGCGGAAGAGAAGCCATGGATCGCCTTAGCGCGCTGGAAACATTTATCTGCGTTTTTGAAACGGGGTCGTTTTCCGCTGCGTCCCGCAGGCTCGGTATCGGGCAGCCTGCGGTTTCCAAAGCGATCATGCAGCTTGAAAATCAGCTGGCAACGCCGTTGCTGCTTCGTTCTACCCGAGGGTTGACGCCGACAGAAGCTGGGCAGAATTTTTATGAGCAAATCGCCCCCGCGTTAAAGATTCTGGGGGATGCCCAAGAGCAGGCGGTGAGCGGGAGCACGGCGCTGTCTGGGCGGCTACGCATCGGTGCACCCGTGACTTTCGCCAGACAGCTCATCATACCGCGGCTCCATGAATTCATGGCTGAGCATCCCCAGCTAAATATTGATGTCATTCTGGACGATCGCCCGATCGATCTGATTGCTGAAGGCATTGATGTGGCTCTGCGTTTGGGCGAAATGAAGGATTCCAGCCTGATTGCCCAGCGCTTGGCATCGTGTTCCATGCGCCTGCTGGCGACCCCTGACTATTTCGCACGTCATGGTGTGCCAGCTTCTCCTGACGTTCTGGCTGCGTATCCTGCCGTCATCTATTTGCAGGGAGAGAGAACCGATCGCTGGATTTTTTCTCGGGATGGAACACAGACCACAGTATTCCCCAATGGGCGTATCCGGGTTTCTGCGGCGGAAGGCGTGCGTGCAGCGGTGCTATCCGGTGTAGGACTGATTGTGGCGTCGGAATGGATGTTTGCGCCAGAACTGGAAAGCGGGCAGGTCGTCACTGCGCTGGATTCATGGTCGCTGGGTAAGATGGATCTGTGGGCTGTCTACCCCGGAGGTCGCATGACATCAGCCCGCGCCAGAATTTTTACCGGTTTCGTTCAGCGTCTTTTCCCCTGATACATTCCTGTTTGGAATAGCTGATATCCATTTTACCTCTCTACTGGGAATGAAGACGGTACCTTATGCTGTGCTCATCACTTGCCGACTTCCGGCGGGAAACACACAGACAGGTATGATGATGAGTACATTATCCAGCGAAGCCGAGGTTAGAACGCAGCAGGTTCCCGGCAAATTACTGATTTTCTCGATGGCCGCAGCTAGCGGTATTTCTGTTGCCAATATCTATTACAACCAACCGATGCTGGGCGTGATTGGTGAAAGTTTTACGTCGAGCGGGGCAGTCTCGCTGATCCCAACGGTGACCCAACTGGGCTACGCTTTGGGACTGCTACTGCTGGTTCCTCTCGGTGATAAATTCGATCGCCGTCAGTTGATTGTGTGGCAATTTTTGATGCTGGCGCTGGCTTCTGCGTTTGCAGCCTTATCGACATCGGCTGTCGCTTTACTAAGTGCTTCGTTGCTCATCGGTTTTGGGGCGACTGCCGCACAGCAGATTGTTCCGGCGGCGGCGGAGCTTGCCAATGCGAAACAGCGCGGCGCCATTGTCGGGACGGTGATGAGTGGGTTGTTAAGCGGGATTCTGCTGAGCCGTACGATTGCGGGCCTTGTGGCGGAAAGCGCGGGCTGGCGTGCGATGTTCTGGCTGAGTGTGCCGTTGGCGCTGGCGGGCGCGTGGGCAATGGGAAGAATGTTACCGGCTTCACCATCGAATCAAACCGTTCGTTACCGTGCGCTGATGCGTTCGCTGGTGACGCTGTGGCGCGGTGAACGCGCATTACGCAAAGCCACGCTGATTCAGGCGCTGCTGTTTGCATCGTTCAGCGCGTTCTGGAGCGTGCTTGCGCTGTATCTGGAAAGCGGACGTTTTCACATGGGCGCTGCTGCTGCGGGGCTGTTCGGCGTGATTGGTGTCGCGGGGATCTTTGCAGCTCCGTTGGCGGGAAGAATCGCCGACAGAACTGGTAGTCGCCCGGTTGTGATTGCCGGAGCACTGCTGACGCTGCTCTCATGGGGAGTATTCATCGGTTTCGATTCCGTTATTGGCCTGATTATTGGCGTTATCCTGCTCGATCTCGGCGTACAAAGCGCATTAGTGGCCAACCAACATGTGATTTACGGGCTCGGTGAAGCGGCAAGAGGTCGAATCAATACCGTATTCATGGGCGGTATGTTTTTAGGTGGCGCGGGGGGATCCTCCGTTGCGATGGCTGCCTGGCATCAGGGGGGATGGCTGATGGTCGGAGGGCTTGCCTGCGCGTTGGCAATCATGGCACTGCTCGCTGCGCTGATGAAAACGAAAAAAGCGTAATGGTGGCTGGAAAGCAGGCTGAAGTAGCCAGACAGGGCGGCAGGGAAACATCGCCAATGTTGTTTTACAACCGGTAGATTAACCTTACCTGCTGATGACAATACTATACATTTGGCTTGCTATAGTCCTTTCATCCCTTGTCAGTACCTCACATCTCTGTGAGTGTTGTGTTAGTTAACCATCCCTGTCATTAGAATGACCTTACCCGCCTTGTGCGGGTTTTTTTTGCCTGTTTTCCCGCTCACGAGACGCGTAACTATTTTGTGTCGTTGTTGATTGCACTCTCAGGCACGATTTTGGTGACGACCCGGTTTCTGCCTTCATGTTTGGCCTGATAGAGGGCGTCATCCGCGATTTTCAACACGCTGTCTATCTGTTCCGTTCCCGGAATAAAGCAGGTGACGCCTAATGAAATCGTGATGTTTTCAGGAATCGGCAGCGGCATTTTTTCCACTTTTCTACGCAGCCGCTCTGCAATATCAACGGCTTGCTTCATATCCGTGTTGGGCAGGAGTGCGAGAAATTCCTCTCCGCCAGTACGGCAAATCAGATCGGCGTCACGTGAGCCTTGTTTTATGCTTTTAGCCAGCAGCCTGATGACATCGTCGCCGATATTGTGCCCGTAGGTATCATTCACGCGTTTGAAATGGTCGATATCAATCACGATCACGGCAGCCTGATGGCTCTTTGACAGAATGAGCTCAATGTTTTCATAGACACCACGGCGATTGAGTAACCCAGTGAGTGGATCGGTGTGGGCCTGCAAGCTCAGTTTGCCGATTCGCTTGTGCAACAAGACCGTACCGAAAAGAATGACGCGTTTTAGCTGCTCAACTTCAAAGTACCAGGAGGGGACTTTCTTTATTTTTTCAATCACGTCGGGCTCCTCCATTTTACTGGCAGAAACGGCCAGCAGGCGTAGAGGGTTAGCTATAAAGAAGGCGAGCAGGGTGAGCGCGATAAGTATTAATACCATCACTGGCGCGCCTTCATATAAGACTGAACGCATGACGCCGTTAAGTGAATCAATAACGTTTTGGTAAGGATGCAAGGTAACGATAATCCAGCCAGATGACTTGACCGTATCAAAACCAGCCAGCGATGGGGTACCTTGCATATCGGGTATCGCGAGGGTTCCACTTTTTTTGTTCTGAAATGCGGCTTTGATTTTCTCATCTCTGATGGATTTGCCGACCCATTGTTTATCCTGATGGTAGAGAACAATCCCACTTTTATCGATCACGTAAACGCTGGAGTAATCGTTATAAAAATGGGTATTCATGAATTCGTTTAAGACGCTTTTGCTTTTTAAATAAATGGTTCCGCCGATGTAACCGAGATAATTTCCCTGTTTATCTTGGATTGGAGAGGACACCAGTACGATCAGATTGCCCGTAACAGAAATATAAGGCTGGCTGATTAACGGTTTCCGCTCCGTTAGTGCTTGCTTACTGGCCGCTGAGGTTAGTGTGTTTCCTTTCAGATTCAGCGATGCTGGGTAAACCGTGCGTATGCGATTCTGCGTATCCGCAACGAAGACGGAATTAAAACTTTCGCTCATGCGGTATGTCTGCTCGCTTTTCTCCTGCAATGCCTTATCGTCATCAAAGCTTTCAGCCATCAATGTCGCGCTGTAGGCCAACTCTTGTTGTGCGGAGGATAAAAAACTTTCCGTGGTAGCAGCGAGTTTGGAAGAGTAGTTAAGGTTTGAGCTCAGTATTTGATCGGTAATGAGCTTTTTTTGTACGTTATAAACAGCAATATAGGCATTGGTCAGCGTAATGAGCATGCTGATAATGGCGAGAGATAAAATGAGTGAACGTAAATTGACCGGGAATCGTTTTGTTATTTTCATGGTGGCCGCACCTATTTTCCGCTAGGTAAGCAAAATCACGCTGTCTTTTTGTTATGTCATCATCAATGGCAAACCGGCGGGGCATTCGCTTGCGACCAATGAATAAACCCGCCATTCAAAGTTATAGACGCTAATTAGGCTATCTGGCAACGTATTGATATCTCTCCATCATCCTTGACTTAATGGAGAGAGTGCACGATTTCCAGCGTGCCATTAATGATGAACTGTACACCCATGCAAACCAGCAGGAATCCCATCAGCCGTGAAATGGCTTCAATGCCGCTTTGACCGATCAAACGCATAATCAGGCCAGAGCTTTTCAGGCTGAGCCAGACGATCAGGCTGATCAACAGAAAAGTCAGTACGGGGGCAACGGTAATCACCCATGGCGTAATATCGACGCCGCTCTTGATTTGTGAGGCAGAACTAATGATGAGGGCTATGGTTCCTGGCCCTGCGGTGCTGGGCATCGCCAGCGGAACGAAAGCGATATTGACCTCATTGGCAGAGAAACTGTCGTTGATTTCTTCTTTTTTGCTTTTAACTTCAGGCGCATGTTCTGGTTTTTGCTGAGGAAAAAGCATGCGAAAACCGATAAATACCACGATGAGCCCGCCGGCGATGCGCAAGCCGGGAATGGAAATTCCGAAGGTGTTCATCACGACCTGACCTGCATAGTACGCGACGGTCATAATGATGAAAACATAGAGCGACGCCTGAAAGATCTGACGATTTCGTTCCCCCTGGCTCATGTTACCGGACATCGCCAGAAATACGGCTACCGTTGTCAGTGGATTCGCAAGTGGCAGGATTAACACCAGACCAAGACCAATGGTTTGAATCAATTCCAGCATTCTACGTTCCTCTTTATTGGGGCGCTGTCGTCAGTTCAGGAAAACGGTCAATGATGACCTGTCGCGAGGGCGTCTGATGCGGCTTACACCAACTCATCCTCCGCTAATTTTTTGAAACGATAGAGCGTTTTCGTCAGCATATCGCGAGAAAACATATCAAACATTTGGCCGATCTTTTTCCCAATCAAGCCTCCCGGTGGATTGTAGCGAATCGTCAGCGTCACGGTTGTACCCGATTCTGATGTGGCTGGTTGAAACGAAAGCCTGCCTTCATTGGGAACCCGCGCCCCTTCCAGCGAACGCCAGTGGATATATTCCCCTGGTTTTTCATCAATAATACGAGCCTGCCATTCAATGAGCGCGCCAATCGGTGTATTAATCCGCCAGTTGGAGTCGGTATAGTTCAGTATCTCAATACTGGCGAAATGCCCCATCAGGATCGGCAACGTTTCCGGTTTACGCCAAAGATCAAACAAGCGTTCTGCCGGACGATTGATAGTAATGCTGCTGCTGATCTCATTGGCATAGCTGCCGTTTTTCGCTGCGGTTCTTCTTAAGAAAGAGGGAAACACCCGTCATTCTCCCTAATCGATGGTTACCCCTTTATGGGCATATGCACACCATTCTGACTGATATCGTCCAGCGAAGCAAAGCGGTAGGTGGCGGGCGACATGGGATAGTGTTGGTGCAGGCTATCACAGCAATAGCCAAGATTTTTGCGTGCCTAATGTTGAGTTAATGTTCATTCGGTACTGTAACTATCAGACAGTAGCCGAATGAAGTGCCGCAAAACACCAGGGTTTTTCCATAATGATAATCGCAGTACCCCGCCCACTATTTTTAGTGGGCTTTTTTTTATTTGTATTTCTCTGTTTAGGTATTTTATTTTTATATGAATTGATATTTATCAATTTATTGTTAATGGATTTGTACCTATTAAGATGTAATAGAATGTTGTCCATAGGCTCTATCCTTTAAATAATATCTGGCCTGTGAGTCGATTTACTTTATAAACATGTCGTGCTACGTTTATCACCAGCTTTTATGCTGGTGAGAATAAATATGAGTAATCCATTTACTGCCCGGTGGAGTCGTAATGGCAATCTGCTTTGCCACGGTCACTGGTTAATATCTTATAATGAAAAAGATTTCGCGCTACCTGAAAAATATAAAGAAAATCATATGGGAACGATGGGGATCTACTCTATCATCGATCCTGATGATGAAACTTACCGAGACGGATTAGATGAGGATGATTGGATTCTGGAGAATATCGACTGGCTGGCCGATAGCTTCGAAGAAAATAATATTCCCATCGAAGAGTGTTATTTTAGATATTTCTTTCGGGCTATAAATAAGCAAGACTGGCGATGCACCAGTTGCGCAGGCTGTATGTAAATTACGCATTATTCCCATCTGCTTTGTACCCTACTGACCACTTGTACTCTACTGACTACAGAGTAACGTCGCGCTATTTTCTTCCTAACTAGCGGCGGCGCTTTCCCTCGTTTTTCATCCCTTTTCATCTTCTTGCTATGCGCTTCGCATCCCGCGCTGCGGGGCGTCTTTTTCAGGGAAAAGTGTTACCCTGACCCAACAATCCTTGATTAAAATGAGGCGGCAATGACGGAAACTGACATTCTGCGGTTAAGTGTTTTGGTCGGTGAAAAACTGAAGGCGCGTGGTGCTACGCTGACGTGCGCGGAATCCTGCACTGGGGGCTGGCTGGCTAAGTCTATTACTGATGTCGCAGGCAGCTCCGGCTGGTTTGACTATGGGTTTGTGACATACAGCAATCTGGCCAAGCAGCGTCTGGTGAATGTGAACGCGAAGACATTGGAACGGCATGGCGCGGTGAGTGAAGCCGTCGTCAATGAGATGGCCGCAGGGGCGTTGCAGGCCGCCGATGCAGATTTTGCCATATCGGTAAGCGGCATCGCCGGGCCCGACGGGGGGACCGAAGAGAAGCCTGTCGGCACGGTATGGTTTGGCTTCACAGATAAACAGGGCGGGGCATTCGCGCGGACAATGCGGTTCAGCGGAGACCGAAACGCGGTACGTCTGCAATCGGTCCATTTTGCGCTGCAAACGCTGCTCGACGCGTTTCTGAAAAAATAACCTTGATGCTGTATGCACATACAGTATAATGTCAGTAATTATTCGGCAATTCATGATTAAGCAGCCGCGTAGAGACAGCAGCTTTACGCCGCATGACAGGAGCAGAAATGGCTATTGATGAGAACAAACAAAAGGCACTTGCGGCAGCACTGGGCCAAATCGAAAAGCAATTTGGTAAAGGTTCTATCATGCGGTTGGGCGAAGATCGCTCAATGGATGTTGAAACTATTTCTACAGGCTCCTTGTCTCTTGATATTGCTCTGGGCGCTGGTGGTTTGCCGATGGGCCGTATCGTTGAGATTTATGGCCCGGAATCTTCCGGTAAAACAACGCTGACCTTACAGGTTATTGCTGCCGCTCAGCGTGAAGGCAAAACGTGTGCGTTCATCGATGCTGAACATGCGTTGGATCCGATTTATGCGAAAAAGCTTGGCGTAGATATCGATAATCTGCTGTGTTCTCAGCCGGATACCGGCGAGCAAGCGCTGGAAATCTGTGATGCGCTGACGCGCTCCGGCGCGGTTGACGTTATCATCGTCGACTCCGTTGCAGCGCTGACGCCGAAAGCAGAAATTGAAGGTGAAATCGGCGACTCCCACATGGGGCTGGCCGCACGTATGATGAGCCAGGCTATGCGTAAACTGGCGGGTAACCTGAAACAAGCTAATACGCTGCTGATCTTCATCAACCAGATCCGTATGAAAATCGGTGTGATGTTCGGTAACCCTGAAACCACTACCGGTGGTAACGCGCTGAAGTTTTACGCTTCCGTTCGTCTGGATATTCGCCGTACTGGCGCGATTAAGGAAGGCGAAGAAGTTGTCGGCAGCGAAACTCGCGTTAAAGTCGTGAAGAATAAAGTGGCGGCACCGTTCAAACAGGCTGAATTCCAGATTCTGTACGGCGAAGGCATCAACATCCACGGTGAGCTAGTCGATCTGGGTGTGAAACATAAACTGATCGAAAAAGCGGGTGCCTGGTATAGCTACAACGGCGACAAGATTGGTCAGGGCAAAGCAAATGCCTGTAATTTCCTGAAAGAGAACCCGGCGGTTACTGCGGAACTGGATAAGAAATTGCGTGAAATGCTGCTGCATAAAGGCAATGAGCTGACGCCTGCCACTGCGGGCAATAGCCATGACGAAGATGCATTCGCCGATGAAGGCAACGAAGAGTTTTAATGGTGGCTGAATTCCCTGTGACAAAGCACATCAGCGGGTAAATGGATGAATAAACCCTTACGCTATGCGATGAATGTGCTTTCTGTTCGGGATTATAGTGAAGCCGAAATACGCCGCAAATGTGCGGCGTATTTATATAAATTAGATAGCGCAGAAGCAGAAAATGAAGCGGACGACACGACTGCCCGAACTGGAGCAGAAGAGGTGGAAGTGGCCATTGCTTACTGCAAGGAGCACGGTTGGCTGGATGATGCGCGCTATGCTCGTCGCTATATCAACAGCCGAAGTCGCAAAGGCTATGGCGTCCAGCGAATTAAAATGGAGCTGAGCCAGAAAGGAATCGATAAGACGATATTAGCCACGGCATTAAACGAGAGTGAGATCGATTGGTGCGCGCTGGCGAAATCAGTTGTGGAGCGAAAATTCGGGCATCCTCTGTCCGATGAATGGAAAGACAAAGTCAAACATCAGCGATACCTGCTCTATCGTGGTTTCTTTCATGAAGAAATCCAGTCAATTTATACGAATTTTTCAGATTGAACGCATACGGGATTTTACTTCCCATCGAAGAAAATTTATCTTATTCCCACTTTTTTGTTCGTGAGTTGCTTGGTAGCGTCAGCATGCTGGACTAACCTTGCCCGCGACCTGTTCTTCTAGCTTGATTCCAGGACAATTATGAGCAAGAGCACCGCTGAGATCCGTCAAGCGTTTCTCGATTTTTTCCACAGTAAGGGACACCAGGTTGTTGATAGCAGCTCTCTGGTGCC
Organism: Pectobacterium sp. 1950-15; assembly: GCF_037136835.1. Taxonomy (NCBI): domain Bacteria; kingdom Pseudomonadati; phylum Pseudomonadota; class Gammaproteobacteria; order Enterobacterales; family Pectobacteriaceae; genus Pectobacterium; species Pectobacterium sp. 1950-15. The sequence goes on from NZ_JBBBQR010000018.1 coordinate 62,381, forward strand.
GAACAACGATCCGACATTGTTATTCACCAATGCGGGTATGAACCAGTTTAAAGATGTGTTCCTCGGGCTGGATAAACGTAACTATGTCCGTGCGACGACCTCGCAGCGCTGCGTGCGTGCCGGTGGTAAACATAATGACCTGGAAAACGTAGGTTATACCGCCCGCCATCACACCTTCTTTGAAATGCTGGGTAACTTCAGCTTCGGTGATTACTTCAAGCATGATGCGATTCGCTATGCGTGGGAGTTGTTGACGTCTCCCCAATGGTTCAACCTGCCGAAAGAGAAACTGTGGGTAACGGTATACGCAACGGATGACGAGGCCTACGACATTTGGGCTGATGAAGTTGGCGTACCGCGCGAAAGAATTATTCGTATTGGTGATAACAAAGGCGGGCCTTACGCCTCTGATAACTTCTGGCAGATGGGCGAAACAGGGCCGTGCGGTCCGTGTACCGAGATTTTCTTCGATCACGGTGAACACATCGCGGGTGGCCCACCAGGAAGCCCTGATGAAGACGGCGACCGCTATATCGAAATTTGGAACTTGGTGTTCATGCAGTTCAACCGTCAGGTTGATGGCACGATGCTGCCGCTGCCGAAACCTTCCGTCGATACCGGAATGGGGTTAGAGCGTATTTCTGCCGTGTTGCAGCACGTCAATTCAAACTATGACATTGATTTGTTCAAAACGCTGATTGAGGCGGTTGCTAAAGCCGTTGGTACGACGGATTTAACCAATAAGTCGCTGCGTGTTATCGCTGACCATATCCGTTCTTGTGCATTCCTGATTGCGGATGGCGTGACGCCATCTAATGAAAACCGTGGCTATGTTCTGCGCCGTATCATTCGCCGCGCTGCACGTCACGGTAACATGCTAGGCGCTACGGATGCCTTCTTCTACAAACTGGTTGCGCCACTGATTGAAGTCATGGGGCCGGCGGCAGAAGAGTTGAAGAAGCAGCAGTCGGTTGTTGAGCAGGCGCTGAAGATGGAAGAAGAGCAGTTTGCCCGTACGCTGGAACGCGGCCTGTCTCTGCTGGACGAAGAAATTAAAAACCTGAAAGGGGATACGTTGGATGGCGAAACGGCCTTCCGCCTGTATGACACCTATGGTTTCCCTGTCGACCTCACCGCGGATGTGTGCCGCGAGCGTGGCCTGAAAGTCGATGAGAAAGGTTTTGAAGCTGCGATGACGGCTCAGCGCCAGCGTGCGCGTGAGGCCAGCGGATTTGGCGTTGATTACAACAGTCTCATCCGTGTGGATGAAAACACGTCATTCTGCGGCTATGAAAAAACGCAGCAGCAAGCGAAGGTGATTGCGCTTTATCACAATGGAAACGCGGTTGATCAGATTGCGGCAGGTGATGAAGCGGTAGTGATCCTGAACGAAACGCCATTCTATGGTGAATCCGGTGGCCAGGTTGGCGATCAGGGGGAACTGAAAAACGCGGGCGCGAGCTTTGCCGTTCAGGACACTCAGAAATATGGTCAGGCAATCGGCCACGTTGGTAAACTGACTCAGGGTTCGCTGCGTGTTAACGACAGTGTCGATGCAAATGTTGATAGCCAACGCCGCGATCGCATTCGCCTGAACCACTCCGCAACGCACCTGCTGCATGCCGCGCTGCGTCAGGTTCTGGGCGATCATGTCGCGCAGAAAGGTTCTCTGGTTAACGATAGCTATCTGCGTTTTGACTTCTCACATACGGAAGCGATGAAACCTGAGCAGATCCGTCAGGTTGAAGATATCGTCAATGCGCAAATCCGCCGTAACCTTACCGTACAAACGGATGTCATGGCGCTGGATGATGCGAGAGCGAAAGGCGCGATGGCGCTGTTCGGCGAGAAGTACGACGACCATGTCCGTGTCCTGACGATGGGGGATTTCTCCATTGAACTGTGCGGGGGCACACACGCAAGCCGTACGGGTGATATCGGCCTGTTCCAAATCATTTCGGAATCAGGTACCGCTGCCGGGGTACGTCGTATTGAGGCGACCACGGGTGAAAATGCGCTTTCTGCGCTGCACCGTCAGAGCGACGTTCTGCAAGATATTGCGCAACTGCTGAAAGGGGATAGTCACAACCTGACGGATAAGGTACGCTCTGTTCTGGAGCGTGCTCGCACGTTGGAGAAAGAGCTTCAGCAGTTGAAGGCTCAGCAAGCGGCGCAGGAAAGCTCGTCGCTGTCCGGCAAAGCAAAAGAGGTGAGTGGTGTTAAGTTGCTGGTTACGCAACTGGACAACGTGGATCCTAAGCTGCTGCGCACGATGGTGGATGACCTGAAGAATCAGCTAGGGTCTGCTGTTATCGTTCTCGGAACGGCGGCAGAAGGCCGGGTTAGCTTGATTTCTGGTGTAACGAAAGATCTGACCGACCGCGTAAAAGCCGGTGAACTGATTGGGTTTGTTGCTCAACAGGTTGGTGGTAAAGGCGGTGGCCGTCCGGATATGGCTCAAGCTGGTGGTTCAGATGTGTCTGCATTGCCTGCTGCGCTGGCAAGTGTTGAATCTTGGGTTACTGCTAAGCTATAAACATAGATAACGTTTGATTCGCGTTATCCAACAAAAACGCCATAACTTTCTGGTTGTGGCGTTTTTGTCTGCGGAAAAGGGTCCGACAAGTGGGGTAGAACGTGTGCTACCTTCAGATATTCTGAAGTATGACACGCTCAGTCCTGTTGTTGTGATAACAAAAGCACAAGCTACTGATATCGACTAAACTAACAAGTAGTGACAAACCGGAGTGTGGTGGTGGTGCTTATACCATCGTCTAGGTTTACGTTTTCACGGCACATGATGGATAATGGCGGGGAGACAGAGAGACCCGACTCTTTATAATCTTTCAAGGAGCAAAGAATGCTTATTTTGACTCGTCGAGTTGGCGAAACCCTCATGATCGGCGATGAGGTAACGGTTACCGTATTAGGAGTGAAAGGCAACCAGGTGCGTATTGGTGTTAATGCACCTAAAGAGGTTTCTGTCCACCGTGAAGAGATCTATCAGCGTATTCAGGCCGAAAAATCTCAACCAACGTCATATTGATTGACAATGCGTCTCGTGTTCGCGGGACGCAATTGTTATTTCCCGCTTTTTTCCCCACACATTTATCGATATATCCATTTTTACTGTGCGCTCCTTTTAGCAAGGTAACCGCCTGTTTTTCTGTCGATAAAACAGACTTTTTGTTGTGAAAATACGCATCTTGGATGCGAATTGTTCAAACAAACACAAGGTGGGAAAAATTGTTTGACTTATAAGTCTGGGAAAGTAATATGTGCGCCACGCAGTACCGGTGAGCACTAACAAGAAGTTCTTAGTAGCGAATCAGGTAATGTAAGGTGAGGTGGCCGAGAGGCTGAAGGCGCTCCCCTGCTAAGGGAGTATGCGGTCAAAAGCTGCATCGAGGGTTCGAATCCCTCCCTCACCGCCATTTAATATGCATCCGTAGCTCAGCTGGATAGAGTACTCGGCTACGAACCGAGCGGTCGGAGGTTCGAATCCTCCCGGATGCACCATTAAATACTGCCTTTGCTAGGCGAGTAGTATTAGTAAAAGTAAGTATTGTCGTAGATAAAGAATTATTAATGCATCCGTAGCTCAGCTGGATAGAGTACTCGGCTACGAACCGAGCGGTCGGAGGTTCGAATCCTCCCGGATGCACCATATTTCGATATGGATTAAGGTTGTTATCTTGCTCTTATAATCGCTCATTTGTGATTACAAGAACAAGGGAGGAAAACGTTGCTTTAGCAACGGCCCGAAGGGCAAGGCGAAGCCGAGTAATCCTCCCGGATGCACCATTCTTAGGTATCTCGCTCAATTCCCTTATTTCTGCACCACACTCTGCATCCGTAGCTCAGCTGGATAGAGTACTCGGCTACGAACCGAGCGGTCGGAGGTTCGAATCCTCCCGGATGCACCATATTCTGATGTAAATAAAACGTTTGTCTTACTTCCTACCTGAATTAATAAGCGCAAGAATGATATTGTGCAATCGACGTCCGGCCTGAACGGTACAAGTCAGACACTGTTATCAGATACACCACTTCTGTTTTATCAAACGTCCTTTACCTGCTTTTAGCGCGATAACGTCATTTGCCCTCTTGCCGATTCAGAACGATATTTCTCTCATCACTTCCGTGTATTAATTCTTACCCTTCCCTTGCCTATATATTGAGATTGAGCCGACGAGTAAACGAAGGCTGTCTTATGACTATGGGGATAATAACCTGTTTTTTATAAGGTTATTGAGTAAGCGACAACGTTTTCACTTTACGATAAAGTAAGCTCTCTTTTCAGTGATCATGGAGTCATGATGTACGATCGCTATCAAGGGCTGATCTTTGATATGGATGGCACCCTGCTCGATACTGAACCGACGCACCATAAAGCGTGGGATGAGGTTCTTGCACGGTATGGTATGAGATATGATGCCAGTGCCATGACAGCGTTGAACGGCTCGCCCACCTGGCATATTGCACAGCGTATTATCGACAGTCATCAGGCTGATATTGATCCTCACCACTTGGCGGCGGAAAAAACGGCCGTTGTTGAGGCAATGCTGCTGGATACAGTAAAACCCCTACCGCTGATTGATGTGGTTAAGCATTATCGCGGACGGCGCCCTATGGCGGTCGGTACGGGTAGCACGCATGGCATGGCTGATAGATTGCTAACGCATTTGGGATTGCATGATTATTTTGATGCAATTGTTGGGGCGGATGATGTGATTCGGCATAAGCCTTTCCCTGATACCTTTCTGCGCTGTGCTGCGTTGATTTCTGTGGCACCGGAACACTGCATTGTGTTTGAAGATGCAGACTACGGTATTGAAGCTGCTAAACGCGCTAACATGGCCGTGGTTGACGTTCGTACATTGTGAGTGAGTTCTGGGCCGTTTTTTCTCTTTTCTGGAGTAGCCTGCTCAGTGCAACACTGTTGCCCGGTAGTTCAGAAGTTCTGCTGGTAACGTTATTGTTGGCTGACAGCGCAAAACCCTATCTGTTGATCGCTGTGGCGACGGTAGGAAATACGCTGGGCGGGTTAACAAATATTTTTATAGGGCGCTTACTCCCTCAGCCAAAACAACAAGCTGGGTATACGGTGGCCATGCGCTGGTTGCAGCGCTATGGTTGCGCTGCGCTGTTATTTAGCTGGGTGCCGGTAGTAGGCGATTTATTGTGCGTGTTAGCGGGTTGGCTACGCATGCCCTGGGTGCAATCGGCGGTTTTCATTGGTATTGGAAAAGCGCTGCGGTATATCGTATTGGCAGGTATAACGTTACAGGGGATGGCGTGGTGGTCTTAACCAGATTGCAATGTGCACTGGTGAGTGCTACTGAGTTTCAATTATGCTTACAACCATTACATTTTAACAACGGGAGGTCGATTTGATCCCGGACATTTCAGAAGCACTTTCTTGGCTGGAAAAACACCCACTGGCGGTGAAGGGTATTCAGCGTGGAATTGAACGCGAAACATTGCGCGTAACAGCAAACGGACACCTTGCTACGACAGGGCACCCTGAGATATTGGGCTCGGCGTTGGCACACCCGTGGATTACGACAGATTTTGCAGAAGCGCTGTTAGAATTTATTACGCCGGTCGATAAAGATGTTGATCATCTGCTGACGTTTCTGCGCGATATCCATCGCCACGTTTCCCGCAATCTGGGTGATGAGCGGATGTGGCCATTGAGCATGCCGTGTTTTATCGACAGCGAGCAAAATATAGAGCTAGCGCAGTATGGCTCATCAAATATTGGGCGTTTCAAAACGCTTTATCGTGAAGGGCTGAAAAACCGCTATGGTGCGTTGATGCAGACCATTTCCGGGGTGCATTACAACTTCTCCCTTCCGCTGTCATTCTGGCAGGCGCGAGAAGGTGTCGCTGATGAAGAAAGCGGGAAAAAGGCCATTTCAGCAGGATATTTCAGACTGATTCGCAACTATTACCGCTTTGGTTGGGTGATCCCTTACCTGTTCGGTGCTTCTCCGGCGATCTGTTCTTCTTTCCTGAAAGGGCGGGAAACGGCACTGCCGTTTGAGCGCACGGAAAAAGGCATGCTGTATCTGCCTTATGCAACCTCCCTGCGGCTAAGTGACTTAGGCTATACCAATAAATCACAGAGCAATTTGGGGATTACGTTTAACGATCTGGATACCTATGTCGCTGCGTTAAAACGCGCGATAAAAACGCCGTCTGAGGAATATGCTCGGGTTGGTATGAAGAAGGATGGTCGTTATCTACAATTGAATACGAACGTCTTGCAGATTGAGAACGAGCTTTATGCACCGATTCGTCCGAAGCGTGTGACGCGCGCGGGCGAAACGCCGTCTGATGCCTTGCTGCGTGGCGGAATCGAATATATCGAAGTGCGTTCACTGGATATTAATCCTTTCTCTCCGACCGGAGTGAGTGAAAGTCAGGTACGTTTCCTGGATTTATTCCTGATCTGGTGTGCGCTGGCAGATGCGCCGGAAATGAGCGCCGATGAGCTACTGTGTACGCGTAAAAACTGGAATCGGGTGATTCTGGAAGGACGTAAACCGGGGCAAACGGTGGGTATGCGGTGTGAAACCATCCAACAGCCAATTGCCGAAGTAGGAAAATCCCTGTTTGCGGATTTACGTCGTGTTGCGGAAGTACTGGACGCGGAAAACGGTCAACCGCACTATCAGCAGGTTTGCGATGAGCTGCTTGCTGGCTTTGACGATCCAGAAACGACGTTCTCTGGTCGACTATTAACGTTGATGAAGCAAGAAGGCAATGGTAGCGTGGGGCTGAATTTAGCGGAAGAATACCGCAAAATGCTCAGCAACGAACCGTTGCAGGTGTTGACGGAAGAACAATTGGCTGCTGCGAGCGAACGCTCCTGGCAGCGTCAACGTCAGATTGAGTCTGAAGATACGATGAGCTTTGACGATTATCTGGCGGCGAATTAAAAAGAAAAGGCCACAGAAACTGTGGCCAAATAAACATCTCTAATAGGGATGATGATAATAAATGCGCGTCTTTCAGTAAGTCAGACTCGCATAAAAAGGAAAAGTTCTCGGAAACGAGAAAAAATGAATTTTTTTCTTTGAGGAGGTGGAATTATGCCGTTACTAGACAGTTTTACCGTTGATCATACTCGTATGGCCGCACCCGCCGTTCGGGTCGCTAAAACCATGAAAACCCCTCATGGCGACAATATTACGGTATTTGACCTGCGTTTCTGTCGCCCGAACATCGAGGTCATGCCAGAGCGTGGTATCCATACGCTAGAGCACCTGTTTGCTGGTTTTATGCGCGATCATTTAAACGGTGATGGCGTGGAAATTATCGACATTTCTCCGATGGGATGCCGTACGGGTTTCTACATGAGCCTGATTGGCACGCCGGATGAGCAACGTGTTGCTGACTCCTGGAAAGCGGCGATGGCTGACGTTCTGAAAGTGACCGACCAGCGTAAAATTCCTGAGCTGAACGAATTCCAGTGTGGCACCTATGAGATGCACTCGCTGAAAGAAGCGCAGGAAATCGCTCAGCACATCGTGGATCACGATATTGGTATCAACCAAAATGACGATCTGGCACTGCCGAAAGATAAGCTGGCCGAGCTGCATATCTAGTTTGTCGGATAGGTACAAATAAAAAAGAGAGCCGAAAGTTGGCTCTCTTTTTTTGTTCGAGAAGGGTCAGACGGCAAGAAAGTGCTGTATAACCCGGCTACCAAAGTAGGAAAGCGTCAGCATCAGCGCGCCGAGCAGGCTGAACCAGACAACGCGTCGACCACGCCACCCTTCATGATAATGTCCCCAGAGCAGCAGAATATAGATGAACCACGCAAACAGGGAGAACACGGCCTTATGCAGATTCTCTTTGTTATCGATCAGATCGTCCATGTAGAACAAACCGGTACAGAGCGTCAGCGTGAGCAGAATGACGCCAATCTGCGTGATGTGAAACATTTTACGCTCAATGCCCATCAGTGGCGGCATATCAGCGGCAAATCCCAGCTTTTTATTCTTGAGTAGATAATCCAGCCAAGCGAGCTGGAGCGCATAAAGGGCAGCAATTAACAGCGTGGCATAGGAAAAAAGTGCCAGACCGATATGGATCATCAAGCCCGGTGACGCTTCCAGATGCGTAATAAATTCACTTGGCATGAAGCTGGCGAAGGCCAGATTGATGAGCGCAAAAGTGTAGACGATAGGAAGAATAAACCAGCCACGATCGCGCGCGGCGACAATCGTCATCACTGTACAGATGATAAGACTGACCAGCGAACCGATATTCAGCAGGCTAAGGTTTTGGCCGACCTGAACATCGAAAATACGTTGATAGAGCGCCACCGCATGGCAGATTAGCGCAGCGCTGGCCGAGAGTATTGCCAGCCGACGATATGCACTGTTCTTGCGCAGCAGACTGGGGATAATCAGTCCGAGGCTGAGTGTGTAGGCGACAAGCGCCACAATAGCGAAAACAGACATACAAATAGGTTATTAAATATCAACTAGGTAAAATGAAGAATCAGTATAGCGTTAGTCGTCGTGGGCACCAACAGTTCTCCGTCAGCAGCGCTGAGATCGTTCCCGCTTTTGTGTATAATCTCTTCCATTCGTGTCGCGCTGGCGGCCTGTCTTACGTTGAGCATGAGATATGTTTGAAAATTTAACCGATCGACTCTCGCGCACATTGCGCAACATCAGTGGCCGCGGGCGGTTGACTGAAGAAAACATTAAAGAAACGCTGCGTGAAGTACGTATGGCATTGCTGGAAGCCGACGTCGCGTTACCCGTAGTGCGTGATTTTATCAATCGCGTGAAAGAGCGTGCCGTCGGGCATGAAGTTAATAAAAGTCTGACGCCAGGCCAAGAGTTCGTCAAAATTGTTAAGAATGAACTCGTCAGCGCCATGGGTGAAATCAACGCCGAGCTGAATCTTGCTGCGCAGCCGCCAGCGGTTGTTCTTATGGCGGGTCTGCAAGGTGCGGGTAAAACAACCAGCGTGGGTAAGCTGGGTAAATTCCTGCGTGAAAAGCAGAAGAAAAAAGTGCTGGTCGTTTCTGCCGACGTTTATCGCCCGGCGGCGATTAAGCAGTTGGAAACGCTGGCAGAGCAGGTTGGGGTCGATTTCTTCCCGTCAGATGTGCAGGAAAAGCCGCTTGCGATTGTAGAACGTGCATTACAACACGCTAAGCTGAAATTCTACGATGTATTGTTGGTCGATACCGCGGGCCGTCTCCACGTCGATGACGCGATGATGGACGAAATCAAACAGGTTCACGCGGCGATTAAGCCAGTTGAAACGCTGTTTGTTGTTGATGCCATGACGGGGCAGGATGCGGCGAATACGGCGAAAGCCTTTAATGAAGCGCTGCCGCTGACCGGTGTGATCCTCACCAAAATTGATGGTGATGCCCGTGGCGGTGCGGCGCTATCTATCCGCCACATTACTGGTAAGCCGATTAAATTCCTCGGCGTCGGTGAAAAAACCGAAGCGCTGGAGCCGTTTTACCCTGAGCGTGTGGCATCGCGTATTCTCGGCATGGGTGATGTGCTTTCACTGATTGAAGATATTGAAAGCAAGGTCGACCGTACACAGGCAGAGAAGCTGGCGAAGAAGCTGAAGAAGGGCGATGGGTTCGATTTGACCGATTTTCTGGATCAGCTCAAGCAGATGCGCAATATGGGTGGCATGGCGAGCATGATGAGCAAAATGCCCGGTATGGGCCAGCTGCCTGATAATGTGAAATCGCAAATGGATGACAAGGTGCTGGTACGTATGGAAGCGATCATTAATTCAATGACGCATCAGGAACGTGCCAAACCTGAGATCATCAAAGGATCGCGCAAACGTCGTATCGCGATGGGCTCTGGCATGCAGGTGCAGGATGTAAACCGTCTTCTGAAACAGTTCGATGATATGCAGCGAATGATGAAGAAGATGAAAAACGGCGGCCTGGCGAAAATGATGCGCGGTATGAAAGGGATGATGCCACCAGGATTCCCGGGGCGTTAACCACCGAAACCGATGGTGCAGAGAAACTCTTGGCGAGATTACACGCTTTAGATTGCTTTTTACGCCAAAATGAGTAAAATTTTCGGGCTTTTTATATGACATACTGGGCTCCGTTCCTCGATGGGGCCCAGTTGTTTTATTCACTAAAGAGGATGTTATGGTAACAATTCGTTTGGCACGTGGCGGCGCTAAAAAACGCCCTTTCTATCAAGTAGTCGTGACCGACAGCCGCAATGCGCGTGATGGTCGTTTCATCGAGCGCGTAGGTTTCTTCAACCCAATCGCAGCTGGTCAAGCAGAAGCCCTGCGTCTGGATCTGGACCGTATCGAGCATTGGCTTGGTCTGGGTGCAACTGTGTCTGATCGCGTATCTTCGCTGATCAAAGACGCTAAAAAAGCAGCATAATCTGTTGCGGTGGTGATAATGAGCAATCAACTCAGCCCAAAGCCTCCCGTTAACCCGATTGTGATGGGGAAAATTGGATCGGCGTATGGCATCCGAGGTTGGCTCAGAGTGTTTTCATCCACCGAAGATGCCGAGAGCATTTTTGATTATCAGCCTTGGTTCATCCAGAGCAAAAGCGGTTGGCAGCTTGTCGAGATTGAAGGCTGGAAGTATCACAATCAGGATCTGATCATTAAAGTGAAAGGTACTGATGACCGTGATGCGGCTAATTTACTGACTAATTGCGAAATTGTCGTAGATTCGTCACAACTGCCCGATCTGGGCGAAGGTGATTATTACTGGAAGGATCTTATGGGCTGTCAGGTCGTGACCGTAACCGGTTATGAGTTGGGTAAAGTCATCGATATGATGGAAACCGGCTCAAACGATGTGATGGTGATAAAAGCCAACCTGAAAGATGCCTTCGGAGTCAAGGAGCGGCTGGTTCCGTTCCTCACTGAACAGGTTGTTAAGCGCGTCGACCTTTCTACTCAAACTATTGAAGTAGATTGGGATCCTGGTTTTTGAGCTCTGAATTGACCAGTAGTACCCAGCGGAACGAGACTATGTGGATTGGGGTGATTAGCCTGTTTCCAGAGATGTTCCGGGCAATTACTGATTACGGAGTCACTGGCCGGGCAGTAAAAAATGGCCTGCTGAACGTACAGTATTGGAGTCCTCGCGACTTCACTTACGATCGGCATCGCACCGTGGACGACCGACCTTATGGCGGCGGTCCCGGAATGCTGATGATGGTGCAACCTTTACGGGATGCGATCCACGCAGCAAAAGCAGCGGCAGGCGAAGGCGCGAGAGTGATTTATTTATCACCTCAGGGCCGTAAATTAGATCAGCAAGGCGTACGTCAACTCGCTACGAACCAGAAGATGATTCTGGTCTGTGGACGGTACGAGGGGATCGATGAGCGCGTAATTAAAACCGAAATCGATGAAGAATGGTCGATAGGGGATTACGTACTCAGCGGTGGGGAACTGCCAGCGATGACCCTGATTGACTCCGTTGCCCGCTTTATACCGGGCGTTCTGGGGCATCAGGCTTCAGCAGAAGAAGATTCTTTTGCCGATGGATTGCTGGACTGTCCTCATTTCACTCGCCCTGAAATACTGGAAGGCATGGAGGTCCCGGCAGTGTTACTGTCTGGAAATCATGCGGAAATACGCCGCTGGCGATTGAAGCAGTCGCTGGGCCGAACCTGGCTTAGAAGACCTGAACTTCTGAAAAGCCTAGCTCTGACTGACGAGCAAACAAGGTTGCTGGCTGAATTCCAACGTGAATATCAGTCTGAGCAACAAGAGTATTAGGTGGTTACGCCGGTTGGCCGTGCGAACCCAACTATCAGTTTACCTAGGGTAAGAGACATATTATGAGCAACATTATTAAGCAAATCGAAGACGAACAAATGAAGCAGGACGTACCTGCATTTCGTCCGGGTGATACCGTAGAAGTGAAGGTATGGGTTGTTGAAGGTAGCAAAAAACGTCTGCAGGCATTCGAGGGCGTGGTTATCGCTATTCGTAACCGCGGTCTGCATTCTGCATTCACTGTTCGCAAAATTTCTAACGGCGAAGGCGTGGAGCGTGTATTCCAGACTCACTCCCCAGTAGTTGACAGCATCGCTGTTAAACGTCGTGGTGCCGTGCGTAAAGCCAAACTGTACTACCTGCGTGAGCGTACTGGTAAGTCTGCTCGTATCAAAGAGCGTCTTAACTAAGATAGCGCTTTCGCAACATCCGAAAGTTGTTATTTATAAGGGGTTTAGCCAAAGGCTAAACCCTTTTTTTATGTCTGTTGGCGGCAAAGCGGTGGCGGAAATGCATCGTGTTATCTCTCAAGGGGATGCGTGCTTTACTTAATGGCTGTGGCTAAGACATCGTTTGCTTTAGCAGTAAAAAGCCCACCTTTTTGGTGGGCTTCGCTTTCCCTGGTGCCATCATTATTGTTTGAATTTCAGTACCATAATGACATCACGCATGGTTATTTTATAAACGTTTATACAGATCAATTTTTCAGTATTGATCGGTTACGGCGATCAAAATATCGCGTTGATACCGTTTTTATCCTGTTCAGTACGGCTTATTAGCGATTACCGTTGGGTACATGTGCATATGATCGTTAATAAACTGAATATCTGTAAATCCGGCTTGTTCTAACTGCGATTGCGTTTGTTTGTGGGTACGGAACGCTGTCCAGGTTGCCTCGATAATGCGTGAGAAAAGGACATACTGGAGCGCCAGCAATTTCGGGTCGGCGTTTGTCCATGGGGAGTCTTGCGATTGCGTAGGAGGAGGCGTCATAAAGCTGGTTATCAGCGTGCCCCCAGGTTTCAGCCCTGAATAGAACACGCGGTAAAGTTCGGTCACTTTGTCATCATCTTGCTCATAAACATTGAGCCCGTTGCTGGTAATCACATCAGCTTGTGCGGCCAAATCAACTGTCCAGGCATCAGTCAGTACCAACGATATCTGGTTTTCCAATCCTCGTTGGCTGGCAAGCTTGTAAGCCTCTTCCAGCGCCTGTCTATCCAGGTCGATCCCGATTAATTTCACATCTCGATGCCGCGTATAGTCCAGCAGCAGTAAGTCGGCCATGACGCCGCAGGGGACGGATACCATGACGGCATTCGGCCGTAAGCGTTCTTGAAGCAGGCGTTGGAAAATACCGAACCGTTCGCGTGTCGCTAAAACGCTGGGGAGTTGTGTGTAGATGATTTCTTCGAGCGGGTTTACATAGTGAGTTGTCTGATGTGCTATCACGTTATGCGTCCAGTACGCATTTAACCCATGATGTTTTAGTAAAAATTTGCCTAATTCAAGGTGGGAGAAGGCATCCAGAAGCGCCAACTGTTCCTTTACGGAAATACCGGGATGGTCACCGGACTCGATAATTCTGTTCTTTACCGCAGCGACTCGTTCATCATGGCTTTCCTGCGATGATGTTGCGTGTGATAAGAGCCTTGAGCTGTTATTCAGAGACGGGTTATGAGGCTTGTGTGAACCAGACATGTGAGCACTCCATAATATCAATCGCTATCAGGAATAATGGGACTAACTATCAATGACCGATGATTTTTTCGTTATCCCAGCATTAGGTTATTAATAACTTAATGTGATTATTTCGCTTGAGCGATAATAGAGGCGAGGTATGTCTGACGTATTTCTATGTGAGTATAAAAGTGAGTGGAATTGTTACCAGATACGATGATCCATAGCTTTTTGCCAGCTAACTCGCTGATGAGTATGGATCACCGTCTCGTCTTATCTTTGGAAGGAGATTAAGGCAGGTTTTGCTGCCAGTGAATTCGCAGCGCTTCCGCATTCTCTACGCCATCGCAACTGGCGGGAAAGTTTTTTCCAGCTTTGCCCCATTCTTCAATGTTATCTGTACCGCAAAAAGCCGATTGTCCGGCCTGATAACCACGCAGGTAGGTTTCACGATCGATCTGCGGATTACCAAACCATTCCTGTAAGGTGCTATTGTCCTTTACGACCATGCCAGATATTGCATCTTGATAACCCGCTTCATACCAGAATCCTGATTCACTTTTAGTCGGTAACGAAGGGACGTTGCTTTGGCATGCTGTCATTAAAAGAATTACAGCCAAGACATAACTGTATTTCATCATCAAACCTTCAATGTTTTGGCCATTGGCCCGAAGGAGCATGCCGTCAGGCGATGCCCAGTTTTTCTTTCAGTAATTTGAGATAGCGGCGACTGACAGGGATGTGTTTTCCCGTGTGCGTCAATACTTCTGCTGCACCATTCTCCATTAACTGTATTTCTTTCAGTTGCTCCGTGTTAACCATATATTGACGATGGCAACGGACAAAAGGCGTTTTCTCTTCCAGCGTTTTCAGTGAAAGCTGGGTATAGCCGGACTGGCTGACGCCCACGACGTGCACGCCGCTGAGTTCCGAACAAAGATACTCGACTTCCTCAATTTTGAGCAAAAAAATACGGTTGTGCCCATTACAGGGGATGTGACGAAGTAAGGGTTCTGAAATTATCTGTACGTTTTTGTTTACGCTTGTGCCGCGCCGTAAACGATTTAACGTTTTGCTCAGCCGCTGTGCATCCAGCGGTTTCAGTAAATAGTCAAAAGCATGCTCTTCAAATGCTCTCACCGCGTACTCGTCATAGGCTGTCACGAAGACGACATAAGGCATATTTTCTGGATTCAACATGGCAACCAGCTCTAATCCGCTGACCTTTGGCATCTGTATATCCAGAAAAATAACATCCGGTTGCAGCCGGTGAATCGCGGGTATTGCCTCCAGCGCATTGCTGCACTGTGCAATGATGGTGATATCAGATTCATTTTCCAGTAACAGGCTGAGCTCTTCACGTGCCAGCTGTTCGTCATCGATGATTATCGCTTTCAGCATCCTTCCCCCTTGTTGGCGTGATTCTATCATTATTCACGCTGGAGATAGGCATGGTTGCGTCGGGAAGTGATCGGGCATGCAGATATTGTTTTATGACAATATTTAGGGTGGTAATTTTTTATTTACACTAAGTGGATTGAAATCTTTACGGTTCGTGTTATGGTGTAAACATCACGCGTAGGTCGTACAGGCAATAGGCTATACAGACAGTCGCGAACATACCGAACTTTTCAGGAATGGGATCATGCAAAAAGATTCACTTAACAATATTAATATCAGTGCAGAACAGGTTTTGATTACCCCCGATGAATTGAAAGCCAAGTTTCCACTTAACGATGCAGAACAACGCGATATTGCCCAAGCGAGAGCAACCATTGCGGATATCATTCACGGCCGCGATGATCGTCTGCTGATCGTCTGTGGGCCTTGCTCGATTCATGATACTGATGCCGCCTTGGAATACGCACGCCGCCTGCAATCGCTCGCCGCTGAATTAAACGATCGCCTTTATATTGTGATGCGTGTTTATTTTGAAAAACCACGTACTACCGTGGGCTGGAAAGGGCTCATCAACGATCCGTTCATGGATGGCTCATTTGATGTGGAATCAGGGCTGCATATCGCGCGCGGTTTGCTGCTGGAACTGGTGAATATGGGGCTGCCGCTGGCGACCGAAGCACTTGATCCGAACAGCCCGCAGTACCTGGGCGATTTGTTCAGCTGGTCGGCTATTGGTGCACGTACAACTGAATCACAAACCCACCGTGAGATGGCTTCCGGCCTGTCAATGCCTGTCGGGTTCAAAAACGGTACGGATGGTAGCTTGGGAACGGCGATCAATGCGATGAGAGCTGCCGCAATGCCGCATCGTTTTGTGGGAATCAACCAAACAGGTCAGGTTTGTCTGCTGCAAACGCAGGGGAACATTGATGGCCACGTGATTCTGCGCGGTGGTAAAGAACCAAACTACAGTGCGCAGGATGTCGCTGAATGTGAAAAACAGATGCAGGATGCGGGACTGAGACCGGCGCTGATGATAGATTGTAGTCACGGTAATTCAAATAAAGACTACCGCCGTCAGCCACTTGTTGTTGAATCTGCGATTGAACAAATTAAGGCGGGAAATCGTTCCATTATAGGACTGATGCTGGAAAGCCACCTTAACGAGGGGAGCCAGTCTTCAGAACAGCCGCGTTCAGATATGCGCTACGGTGTATCAGTCACGGATGCCTGTATCAGTTGGGAAAGTACAGAAGCGCTGCTGCGTTCCGTTCATCAAGAGCTGAGTGCTGCGCGTGTGAAACATTCAGGAGAGTAACAAGATATGGTAGCTGAACTGACCGCATTACGTGATCAGATAGATGAGGTGGATAAGGAGCTTGTCGCGCTGTTATCACGTCGGTTGCGTTTGGTGGCGGAAGTGGGTGAAGTGAAAAGCCGCTATGGCTTGCCTATTTATGCGCCCGATCGTGAAGCTGCCATGCTCAGCTCCCGCCGTAAAGAGGCGGCGTCGATGGGGGTTCCTCCGGATCTCATTGAAGATATCCTGCGGCGAACCATGCGCGAATCCTATACCAGCGAAAATGACAAAGGCTTTAAAACGCTGTGTCCACAGTTGCGACCGGTCGTCATCATCGGTGGCCGTGGTCAAATGGGCAATCTGTTTGAAAAAATGCTGACGCTGTCGGGCTATCAGGTAAGGATTCTGGAGCAGGATGACTGGCCGCGCGCGGATGAACTGCTGTCTGATGCCGGCATGGTGATTGTTAGCGTGCCGATTCACGTGACTGAACAGGTTATTGCCCGCCTGCCTGCTTTGCCGGATGACTGTATTTTGGTTGATCTGGCATCGGTAAAAAATGGCCCGCTCCAGGCGATGCTGGCGGCGCATCGTGGTCCGGTACTGGGGCTACACCCTATGTTCGGGCCAGACAGCGGTAGCCTTGCCAAGCAGGTTGTTGTCTATTGCGATGGTCGGCAGCCGGAAGCTTACCAGTGGTTGCTGGAACAGATTCAGGTGTGGGGCGCGCGTCTGCATCGCATTAGCGCGGTTGAACACGATCAGAACATGATGTTCATTCAGGCGCTGCGTCACTTTGCGACATTCGCCTATGGTCTGCATTTAGCCGAAGAGAATGTGCAGATTGAGCAGCTACTCGCTCTGTCATCGCCAATCTATCGTCTGGAGTTGATCATGGTTGGGCGGTTGTTTGCACAGGACCCGCAGCTTTATGCCGACATTATTATGTCTTCAGAGGATAATCTGGCGTTGATTAAGCGTTACTACAAACGCTTTGGCGAAGCGATTACGTTACTGGAGCAGACTGATAAAGCTGAGTTTATTAACAGCTTCAAAAAAGTCGAACACTGGTTTGGCGACTATGCCAAACGCTTTCAGGCGGAGAGCCGGGTACTTTTGCGTCAGGCAAACGATATCCGTCAATAAATACGTTTCATCTTTGAGCTGTGTTTGATAATTGAATTGTGTTCGAGAAGCCATCCCGGTGGAGACCAGGATGGCTTTTTCAATGATTCGTTCGTATCGACTATTCGTTCACATCGACGGGGACGACGTTTTCACTGGGGTAACAGCCCAACACTTTTAACGAGCGGGTGATGGGGGCTAATCCTTTTAGCGCTTTCTGCATAGCATCGCTGCGCAGGTTCGCCTGCACGTCAAGATAGAACATTTCTTCCCACGGGTTACCGTTGATCGGTCTGGATTCCAGCTTGGTCATCACAATGCCGTTATCACGCAATACCAACAGGGCTTCTACCAGCGCACCAGACTGTTGGCCGGTTGCCATAATTAGCGTGGTTTTTGCCGGTACTTGCTCAGTCACGTCGATAGGCTTACGTGCTAATACAATGAAGCGAGTGATGTTTTGCGATTGATTGGCCAGATCGTGTTCCAGCACCTGGAGCTGATAAAGCTGACCACCGGCTTCGCTGCCGAGAGCCGCTGCTTTTGGTGAGTTGAGCGCCGCGACTTTTTCCATCGCTGCAGCGGTGCTCTCACAATATTCAATCTTCCAGTGCGGAAAACGATTAATGAAATGGCTGCACTGCTGGAACGGTTGCGGATGGCTGTAAACCGTTTCGATTTGTGCCAGAGACGTATCGGTGGCGACCAGGACGCAGTGATTTATCGGGTTGGTCAATTCACCGACGATGGATAATCCCGTGTGCTGAAGCAGGTCATAGACATCGTTGATCGAGCCGGAACTGGTGTTTTCAATCGGCAGAACGGCATAGTCTGCCTGACCTGTTTCCACCATAGTGAAGATGTCCTGAAATTTTTGGCAGCCGCATTCGATGAGTTGCTCGAAGTGTCGTGCGGCATACTGGCGGGCGGCAAGATGAGAATAAGACCCCTTCGGACCGAGGAACGCAATACGAGCAGAGTGTGATGTTGTTTGGTTGAGGTGATGCTGTAAGAGAGCCTGCTGTGTCAGTACCGAATCTTCAATAATGAGCTGAAATAAGCGGGTAATATAGTGACCATCAAGATGATGCTTTTTCCCAGCGGCTGTCAGTTTGTCCAGCAAATCACGTTCACGTTCTTTGTCACGGATGGGGCGATGCGAATCTAATTTGCAGCGGGCAACGTCCAGCGCCAGTTCTCGTCTTTGTGCCAACAATTCAATTAATTGCAGATCCAATGCGCTGATGCGTTCTCGCAGTGCCAGTAATGGGTTGTCTGTCATGATGCTATTACCTGCCTTATGTTCTTATATAAAAAAAGCCTCCTGGTCAGGAGGCTTTTTTGTTCGTCTTCGTATTCTTGCTCTTACGACGAATCGCCTCCCAAATCAGGGGAAGGTGAAAAAGAATACGAAGAAAAACAGTTTATTTGTCATGCGTGCTCGGTTAGTCAGGAAAATCCAGATGCTTAGCAGGTAAGGTAACTGTTGGCTTTTCATCCTGTCAATACAAAATCGCCACATGCAATGTTAAACCATGTATCGCGTTGGCGCTTTAGGACGTGGATTACGGGGCGTAGAATGCAGAAACGCGCCCTCAGGCGCGTTATATTGGGGTAAAGAGCGTGAATTACTCTTCTTGAGTCGGCTGGAGATTGGCTTCTTTGACGCTAGCTACCGCACGTCTGGCTTCGCCTTTATGCTGGAGCTTATCCAACTGGCGTTCGAGTTTGGTAATCAACTCATTGATGGCGGCATACATATCATCATGTTTAGCGCTGGCAACCAGTGGACCATTTGGCGTACTGATAGTGGCATCGGCCACAAAACCCTGGGGCTCTTTTGACAGAATAATATGCGGGTTAATCAGCTGGGTTTGCCACTTATCCAGCTTAGAAAGACGGTCTTCGACATGTTGACGAATTGCGGGGGTGATATCCATTTGCTTACTGGTAATATTAATAGTCATATAAACTTACCTCTCTGCCTATGTCCGTCTTGGATGATTCCAGCATACCGTGAGTTGTGGCAAAAAGCGTGATATTGATCGCTTTTTTTCGTCACTTTTTGTCAAGAAAACGCGATTTGTGAGGCACCGTCGGGAATCGAAGGGAAGTGCTTGAGGGGGCATTCGGCCTGTGCCATTATTGACAGGATGTGTTGATGTTACCGCGCTGTTGTTGACTCCCTCCAAGCTGTTTTTTTCTGCATCATCGATGCATAGCGAACCGATAAAACCATAAAAAAAACGGCAACCGAAGCTGCCGTCTCATTATTGTGTGTGGCTTATCGTTTATGCCGGGTTCGCGGCAATAACTTTTGCGACTTTGTCTGCCTGTGCGGCCAGTTG
This sequence comes from Pectobacterium sp. 1950-15, assembly GCF_037136835.1. Taxonomy (NCBI): domain Bacteria; kingdom Pseudomonadati; phylum Pseudomonadota; class Gammaproteobacteria; order Enterobacterales; family Pectobacteriaceae; genus Pectobacterium; species Pectobacterium sp. 1950-15. The sequence goes on from NZ_JBBBQR010000018.1 coordinate 82,010, forward strand.
CAGTTCACGATAGGCATTTTCCATCAACGGCAGGGCAGTTTTTGTTGCCTGAGTATCAGGGTAATCACGCAGCATTTGCTCAACGCGATTAACTACTGCCACATAAGCGCCGCGTTTCGTGTAGTATTGCGCGACAGAAAGTTCATACTTGGCCAGACGCTCTTTGAGGTAAACCAAACGCTTGTTTGCGTCGGTGGCGTATTGGCTGTTCGGATATCCCTGAATGAGCTTGCTGAAATCCCGAAATGCGGTGCGGGCATACTGCGGATCGCGATCGGAACGATCGACGCCGAAGAAGCCTTGTAACGCGCTATCATCCAGCGCCATGTCGGTAAGGCCGCGCATGTACAGGACATAATCCACGTTTGGATGGGTCGGGTTGAGTCGCAGGAAGCGGTCAATAGATGCTTGGGCCAATGGCAGCTCTGCGGATTTGTAATAGGCGTAGATCAAATCCAGCTGTACTTGCTGCGAATAGGGACCAAACGGATACCGGTTATCCAGTGCTTCCAACTGCGTGATGGCTGCTTTAAAGTTGCCGTCCTGCAGTTTTTGTTGAGCATTGGCATAGATTTCAGATGGCGGACTATCAGGAACCGCATCTTTGGAATTGCTGGAGCAACCAGCCAGCGCCAGGCTCAACGTGGCGGCAGCCACCAGATATTTCATACGCGTCATGACGTTTTGATTATCCTCAGAATGTTATTCCGGGAGACTGTCCGTTAAGCTCCCGATTTAGACCAGCTACAATAGTACATTATTTTAAACGGCGTCGCCGTCAAAACCCAACGTTAACGAAGAAGCTGCATAATATGGCACAACAAGTACAACTCACCGCAACGGTGGCCGAATCTCAACTCGGACAACGTTTAGATCAGGCTTTGGCCGAATTGTTCCCTGATTATTCACGATCCCGCATAAAAGAGTGGATTCTTGAGAATCGGGTACAGATTAACGGCAATGTCACCAATAAGCCAAAAGAGAAAGTACTTGGCGGCGAATCGGTAGCGATTGATGCATTGATTGAAGAAGAAGCCCGCTGGGAAGCTCAGGATATCAAACTGGATATCGTGTATGAAGATCAGGACATTTTGGTCATCAACAAACCCAGAGATCTGGTGGTTCACCCCGGAGCGGGTAACCCGGATGGCACGGTATTGAATGCCTTGCTGCATCATTATCCTGAGATTGTCGATGTGCCTCGTGCCGGTATTGTGCACCGGCTTGATAAAGATACCACCGGGCTCATGGTGGTCGCGAAAACCGTTCCAGCACAGACGCGTTTAGTTGAGGCGCTACAGGCGCGCGAAATTACGCGTGAGTATGAAGCCGTTGCGATTGGCTCGATGACGGCAGGCGGCATGGTCGATCAACCTATCGCCCGCCATTCAACCAAGCGTACTCATATGGCGGTGCACCCAATGGGTAAGCCTGCTGTGACACATTATCGCATCATGGAACATTTCCGTGCGCATACCCGTTTGCGGTTGCGTCTGGAAACGGGGCGTACCCATCAGATTCGTGTGCATATGGCGCACATTAATCATCCTCTGGTTGGCGATCAGCTATACGGCGGCCGTCCTCGCCCGCCAAGAGGCGCTTCGGAAGCGTTCATTGATACACTGCGTGGTTTCGATCGTCAGGCGCTGCATGCCACCATGTTGCGTTTCTACCATCCGATTACCGGCATTCACATGGAATGGCATGCGGAATTGCCGCAGGATATGGTTGATCTGATTGATGCGCTGAAAGCCGATACCGAAGAATTTAAAGATCAGCTCGACTGGTAAGGTATTCAATACGATAAGTGCCGATTTATAGAGGTGACGGACTATGCTGATATACCCCGACTGGCCTTTGCCAGAAAGTGTGAAATCTTGTAGTACGACGCGTGTTGGCGGACATAGTGTTGCACCTTATGATTCGCTGAATTTGGGGAATCATGTGGGGGATGAGCCTGCGCACGTTACCGCAAATCGGCAAGCGCTGGTGGAGATGGCCGGTCTCCCAGCCATGCCGCATTGGCTGGAGCAGGTTCACGGTACCGATGTGATTCGTATTGGCGAGATATCCCCCACGTCTGTTTGCGGTGATGCGGCTTATACCGATAAGAAAGGGGAGGTCTGTGCGGTGATGACGGCTGACTGTCTCCCCGTGCTTTTTTGTGCAATCAACGGCGGTGAGGTTGCTGCTGCACATGCTGGCTGGCGGGGGTTGCACGCAGGGGTATTGGAGGAAACATTAGCCTGTTTCCGTGCGCAGCCCACGCAGATCATGGCGTGGCTGGGACCCGCTATCGGGCCTGATGCGTTTGAAGTCGGTCCTGAAGTGAGAGACGCATTTATTCAGCATGATGCAACTGCGGCTTCTGCATTTCGGCCTGAAGGAAATAAATTTTTTGCCGATATCTACCGACTGGCAAGTTTACGTTTACGCGCCGCAGGGGTAACACAAATTTTTGGTGGAAACGCCTGTACTGTGAGCGAACCTCACAAATTTTTCTCTTATCGGCGTGATGGCGTGACTGGCCGTATGGCAAGTTTAATCTGGCTGATATAACCTATTGAATTAAGACGATCCAGGACAAGTAACGTTTAAATCCCGTCACGACTGGCAAAATAACCTTGAAATTTTTGAGGGATGACCTCATTTAATCTCCAGTAGCAATTTTGACCAGTGTATGGGAGGAGTTATGCGTCTGGATCGTCTTACCAATAAATTCCAACTTGCTCTTGCTGATGCCCAGTCTCTCGCCCTCGGGCGCGACCACCAGTTTATTGAACCCCTTCACTTGATGAGTGCTTTGCTTCATCAGGATGGTGGAACGGTTGGTCCACTTCTGACTGTTGCCGGAGCCAATCTTAATCACCTGAAAACTGAAATCGACCAGGCAATCACGCGTTTGCCTCAGGTTGAAGGCACTGATGGTGATGTCCAACCTTCGAGCGAATTAGTCCGCGTATTGAATATGTGCGACAAGCTCGCGCAAAAGCGCAGCGATACTTTTATCTCTTCGGAACTTTTCGTGCTCGCTGCGCTGGAGTCTCGCGGCACGTTGGGGGACATATTGAAGAAGGCGGGTGTTACGCAGCAAGGGGTAACAAACGCGATTGATCAAGTGAGAGGAGGAGAGCAAGTGAACGATCAAGGGGCTGAGGATCAGCGCCAGGCATTGAAGAAATTCACGATTGATCTCACGGAACGTGCGGAACAAGGCAAACTCGATCCTGTGATCGGGCGTGATGAAGAGATTCGCCGCACTATTCAGGTTTTGCAGCGTCGAACTAAAAATAATCCGGTATTAATCGGCGAACCCGGCGTGGGTAAAACCGCGATAGTAGAAGGGTTAGCCCAGCGTATCGTTAATGGTGAAGTGCCTGAAGGCCTGAAAAACAAGCGCGTACTTTCACTGGATATGGGCGCGCTGGTGGCTGGTGCGAAATACCGTGGTGAGTTTGAAGAGCGTTTGAAAGGCGTGCTCAACGATCTGTCTAAGCAGGAAGGCAACGTCATTCTGTTTATTGATGAACTCCATACGATGGTTGGCGCGGGTAAAGCCGATGGCGCGATGGATGCCGGCAATATGCTAAAACCTGCGTTGGCTCGTGGTGAGTTGCATTGCGTCGGAGCGACTACGCTGGATGAGTATCGGCAGTATATTGAAAAAGATGCAGCTCTTGAGCGCCGCTTCCAAAAGGTGTTTGTCGCGGAACCGACCGTTGAGGACACAATTGCGATTTTGCGTGGACTGAAAGAGCGCTATGAATTGCACCATCACGTACAAATCACTGACCCGGCGATTGTGGCGGCGGCGATGCTCTCTCATCGCTATATCGCGGATCGTCAATTGCCGGATAAGGCGATTGACCTGATTGATGAAGCCGCATCCAGTATTCGCATTCAGATTGATTCAAAACCCGAGCCCCTCGATCGGCTTGAGCGCCGTATCATTCAGCTAAAGCTGGAGCAACAGGCGCTAAAAAAAGAATCTGATGAAGCCAGCCAAAAGCGGCTTGAATTGCTGAGTGCGGAACTTGACCAAAAAGAGCGCGAATATTCCCAGCAAGAAGAAGAGTGGAAAGCAGAAAAAGCGTCACTTACGGGAACGCAGAATATCAAAGCGTCTTTAGAGCAGGCGAAAATTGCGCTGGAACAGGCTCGCCGTCAGGGCGATCTGGGGAAAATGTCTGAACTGCAATACGGCAAAATCCCTGAGCTAGAGAAACAGTTGGCAGCAGCAACGCAGCAGGAAGGGAAAACGATGCATTTGCTGCGTAATCGAGTAACGGATGTTGAAATCGCTGATGTACTGGCGCGTTGGACTGGTATTCCTGTTTCTCGCATGCTGGAAAGCGAGAAAGAAAAATTATTGCGCATGGAAGACGAACTGCATCAGCGTGTGATTGGGCAGAACGAAGCCGTCGAGGCGGTAGCGAATTCTATCCGTCGCAGCCGGGCAGGGCTATCTGACCCTAATCGTCCAATTGGCTCGTTCCTGTTCCTTGGCCCAACTGGCGTAGGGAAAACGGAACTTTGTAAAACACTGGCGACTTTCCTCTTCGACAGTGACGACGCCATGGTGCGTATCGATATGTCTGAGTTCATGGAAAAACATTCGGTTTCACGTTTGGTCGGTGCGCCTCCTGGATACGTCGGTTATGAAGAAGGAGGGTATCTGACGGAAGCGGTACGCCGCCGTCCTTATTCGGTCATTTTGCTGGATGAGATCGAAAAAGCGCACCCTGATGTGTTCAATATTCTGCTTCAGGTATTGGATGATGGTCGCCTTACTGATGGCCAGGGCAGAACGGTCGACTTCCGTAATACGGTGGTCATCATGACGTCAAACCTGGGGTCTGACCTTATTCAGGAACGTTTTGGTGAGCGCGGCTACACCGAAATGAGAGACATGGTACTTGAAGTTGTTAGTCACAGCTTCCGCCCTGAATTTATTAACCGTATCGATGAGGTTGTGGTATTCCATCCACTGGGAAGAGCACACATTACGTCGATCGCACAGATTCAGCTTCAGAGACTATACAAACGTCTTGAAGAGCGGGGATATAGTGTCACGATAACGAATGCTGCGTTAGATATGCTAGGAGAAGTAGGGTTTGATCCTGTCTATGGCGCACGTCCGCTTAAAAGAGCGATACAGCAACTGATAGAGAACCCGCTTGCTCAGCAGATACTGGGGGGGAAATTGATACCCGGTAAACCGATCACATTGGATGTTGAAGGCGAACAGATCGCCGCACGACAAGAATAATGTGAAATAGCAAGTAATCGACGGGAGGCATTCACATAATGAATGTCTCCCGTTTTTCATGGTATAAGCTCGATTTTTATCCATGATTTGTACGGATAATGTGCTTAATGCTGTTTTTTGGCTTGTTTTTGAACGCTTGGAAAATATTTTGCATTTAGCGCTTGTCAGCCGCCGAGAAGTCCCTATAATGCGCCTCCACTGACACGGCAACAGCGACACGCGGTTGCGGTAACAGGAAAAAAGATTCAACGAAGGCGGTCAGTAATGACTTGACTTCACAGCGGAAAAGCATAATATATGCGGCCCGCGCCACGGAAGATGTGGCACTGCT